>NZ_JBFUMH010000154.1:0-12425 GCF_054049475.1 Microvirga sp. P5_D2
GGCGGGTTCTGCCCGCGTCATCACGCCTGTGACACGCCGGATCCTCGCTTCAGAGGCGATGGGAGCTTCATTCCATCGACGATAAGCCAATCCGCGCTCGCCCATGATGGTGAAGGGCCTTGGAGCGGGGAAAGCCGCAATCCGTCTTTTGCGAAAGCATTTTGACACGACCAAGACCCACAGGAGACCTAAGAGAGGTATTCGTGTGCTCGCGCCAAAGAAGACCGACTTCCCACGGCGGTCCTTGCACGAAAGAGCGCATTGCCGAATATAGGCCAATGAACCTGCCGGATTGGACAACCCTGCGTATCTTTCTTGCTGCCATCGAATGCGGGAGTGTTACCCGTGCCTCCGAGAAATGCGGCATCGCCGTTTCGGCCGCCGCGAAACGCATTCAGGATCTAGAGACGGAACTCGGGGTCCAACTCCTAACCCGGGGTGCAAGAGGTGTAACGCCGACGGTGGCAGGGGAACTGCTCGCCCGGCATGCTCGCACAATGTTCGCTTTCGGTGCCCGCCTTGGAGAGGACCTCCGTGCGGTTGCTGAAGGTGGACTAGGCAGTGTGCGTCTCCACGCGACCCTCTCGGTCCTCGCCGGACATCCACTCGCGGAAGCTTTGGCGGCTTTTGCCGTCGAGCATCCCGGGGTCAGTGTCGAGCTGCGCGAAGTTACGAGTCTGTCCGTCCTGCGAAACCTCGTCGAGGGCCAAACGGATATTGGAATTATTACCGTTGGCGGAACCGTCCCCACTGGACTGGAGGCACGATCCTGGCGCTCTGACCAACTCCTCGTCGTCATGCCAATGGGGCATAAGCTGGCCACGCGCCAGAGCCTGCGCTTTGCGGAAGTCCTTGGCCACCCCCTGATCGAGATCATCGAGGGCGGCGCCATGACGTTGCTTCTGCAAGAGGCCGCGGAGCGTCTTGGGGTGCGTCTGCGCCCGCGCCTTCGCGTCGCGACGGTCGAGGCCGCCGCCCGGCTCGTCGCCGCCGGCCATGACCTCGCCATCATCCCGGATGGTGTTCTGCCAACCTACAATCCTGACCTGCGCCTTGTCGGTGTTCGGCTGGCTGAGCCCTGGGCACAGCGGCAAGTGAGACTGGTCAGTTGCCCGGCCACCATGCTGACGCCTTCGGCGCGCCTGCTGCTCGACTACCTTTCCGCCTCGCAAGGCGAACCGGCTGAGGTCGAGCATTCGCGAACGACGGACGCTGTGTCCGCGAAATAGCGCTTCTCCTTCTGCTCTCACGTCGGCAGTCTGTGTCGAACGACAAAAGCAAGACTACGCCCGAGGAGACGCCATGGAGATCAGCTCCAAGTCGGAGGCCGTCGTGGTGCGCGAGGTCGGCCCCCGCGACGGCTTGCAGAACGCGTCGGCGATTATGCCGACACAAGCCAAGCTTGACTGGATCGCCGCGATGACAGCAGCGGGCATCCGCGAGATGGAAGTCGCCAGCTTCGTCCCCCTGGCGGCAATGCCGCAGATGGCGGATGCGGCCGAAGTGACCCGTGCTGTCCGTTCGGCTCACCCGAGCCTGCGCGTCATCGTCCTCGCTCCTAATCTGCGTGGCGTGCAAAACGCGGCGGCTGCTGGAGCGCAATCCATTATTTTGCCCGTGTCGGCGAGCGAGGCTCATAGCCAATCCAATGTGCGCCGGTCACGGGCCGAGCAGGTTGCGGAGGTCAGGCGCGTTGTCGAGTGGACCCGGTCCCTGGGAGGCGGTGCGCCCCGGATCGAGGTCGGCATCTCGACGGCCTTCGGCTGCTCGCTCCAAGGCATCGTCCCCGAGCGTGATGTCATCTCATTGGCGGCCTCCTTGGCCGAGACGGGCGCGGACGTGATCGCCCTAGCTGATACCCTAGGGTACGCAAGCCCGTCTCACATTCGCCGCCTCGTACGGTCCGTGAAGGCCGAGATCGGCAACACGACCTTCGGCAACCTGCATCTGCATGACACTCTCGGTACGGCTCTGGCCAACGTCCTCGCGGCTCTCGAGGAGGGCGTGCGCGGGTTCGATGCAGCCCTCGGCGGCCTTGGCGGCTGCCCGTTCGCGCCCGGCTCCGTTGGCAACGTGTCAACGGAGGACCTTGTCTATCTCCTGGAATCGGAAGGCTTGTCGACCGGAATTGACCTGGAGGCACTGCTTGAAGCCCGCAAGGTCCTTCAAGCCGGACTTCCGAGCGAAAAGCTTCAGGGCCGGGTCGCGGCCGCCGGCATTCCCCGTACCTACCGCTTGTCGTCAGCCGCCGCATAGCGGGACTGGGCGTCACCGACGCCGTCCTGACAATCTTGAGGATGTTTACAAGTTGTCCGCACCTTTGACCCAACACACCCCGCAAGCGCCGGCGCCTCTCGCCGGAATCCGCGTCCTCGAATTCAGCCACATGATCATGGGGCCGAGTTGTGGAATGATTCTGGCTGATCTCGGCGCCGATGTCGTGAAGGTGGAGCCCGGTCCTGCCGGTGACAATTCGCGACGTCTCACGGGCGCGGCCATCGGCTTCTTCCCAACTTACAACCGGAACAAGCGCAGCATCTGCGTCGATATGAAGAGTCCCGCTGGGGCGGCACTCGTCGGTCGGCTCGCCGCAAGCGCGGATGTCATTGTCGAGAACTTCCGCCCAGGAGCTATGGAAAAGCTCGGACTCGGATACGCTGCACTGTCCGCGATCAATCCGCGTCTTGTCTATTGCTCCCTCAAGGGATTCCTGCCCGGGCCTTATGAGCATCGCACGGCTCTCGATGAGGTCGTCCAGATGATGGGCGGGCTCGCCTACATGACCGGCCCTCCCGGCCGGCCCCTCCGAACAGGCGCCTCCGTCAACGACATTTTGGGGGGGACGTTCGGGGCCGTGGCCGTTCTGGCGGCGCTGCGGGAGCGCGACAGGACCGGCCGCGGCTCTCTCGTTCAATCGGGCCTGTTCGAAACCAATATGGTGCTTGTGGCGCAGCACATGGCCCGGGCGGCCATTGAGGGCCGCAATCCGGAGCCGTTCGGCGACCCGGACATGAAGAAACCCTGGCCCGTCTATGACGTCTTCGATTCCGCCGATGAAGGTGAGCAGGTCTTTGTCGGAACCGTTACGGAGAGCCAATGGCGTGGGTTCTGCGAGGCTTTCGGGCTTCACGATCTCCTGTCCGATCCCGATCTTGCAACCATGGCGCAGTTGGCGGCTGCACGACCGCATATCCGCCAGCGCGTGGCGGAGGTCTTCAGGAAGCTGCCTAAGGCCGAGCTGATGGCGAGGTGTGAGGCTCTCGGCTTGCCTTTCGCTCCCATCGCACGCCCGGCTGACCTTTTCGATGACCCACACCTGTTGGCATCGGAAGGGCTATTGCCGATTGATCTCAGAAGTGCCGAGGGCGCTCCGGGTGGTACTCCGGTTGTTCCTGAGGCTGGGCTTCCGGCGCTTCCCGTTACTCTTGGCACGGGTCGCCCTGGGTTGAGGCGCCAGCCCCCGCGTGCGGGCGAGCATGGGATCGAGGTCATGCAAGAGGCTGGTTTCTCTGAGGCGGAGATCAACAAGATGGTTGCCGACGGCATCGTCTCGGTGCCGGCCCACCAGTCCCCGGCGGCCGCCTGACCAGGGGCAGCGTGGGCTCGGACCATCAGACCAGCGAGACTGGAGAGGAACAGCAGCAGATGCCGATTTACGCACTCGGTGACACGGTGCCGGAACTCCCGGACGCTGATCAGATCTGGATTGCTCCGAGCGCTCACGTCATCGGCCGCGTTCGGCTCGGTCGCGACGTCGGCGTCTGGTTCGGTGCCGTTCTGCGGGGTGACAACGAACTGATTGACATCGGAGACGGGACGAACATTCAGGAAGGGGCTATGCTGCACACCGACCCGGGTTTCCCGCTCACCATTGGGGCAGGAGTCACCATTGGGCACCATGCAATTATCCATGGATGCGCCATTGGACGTGGCTCTCTCATTGGCATGGGAGCCACAGTGTTGAACGGCGCCCGGATTGGCGCAAACTGCCTTGTCGGCGCGAATGCCCTAGTGACCGAAGGGAAGGAGTTCCCCGACGGATCTCTCATCGTCGGCGCCCCCGCCAAGGTCATCCGGGAATTAAACCCTGAGGCTTTGGAAGGTCTGCGGAGGTCCGCAGCAAACTACGTCCGAAATGCCGAGAAGTTCAGGTCGGGTCTCCGGGTCATCGGCTGATGCATCGAGACTGACTCACGATGTGCAGACAACGCTCTCACGCAGAGACACATGCAGGTTGGCAGATATGAGTAGGTCTTAAAGCTTCGTAGGGAAGTCGATCGTCAAGAGAAGCCACAGAAACAAAGGCATGGATGATCGATCCCCCAAATTAAAACCAGGAGGAAAACGCATGATCAATCGCCGACATTTTATCGCCACTGCTGGCGGCGCCGCTGCCGCAGGGGCCCTCGGTTTCCCGCGCCTTGCTCAAGCTGCAACGCCGGCAAGCATCACGTTTGGACCGGCATTGCCCGTTTACGCGCTCACCTTCGTGGCGGTCGAGAAGGGCTTCTTCAAGGATGAAGGGGTCGACGTCAAAACCGTCATCACCGATGCCGGCGCCCGCTCGCGCCAGACCCTGGCCGCAGGAGACGCGCTGTTTGCTCACGGCGACGGCAGCCATCCGCTCCAGCTCTCGAACCGCGGCAAGAAAGCGAAGCTGATCCTTGCCACCCAGATGGTTCCGTCCACCGCCAACATGGTGATCCGGCAGGATTTGTTCGATCAGGGCATCAACACCGTCGATAAGCTCGGCCAATGGAAGCGTCCAGACGGTGCCAAGCCTATCGTGGCCGCAACTGCCATCGGTTCGGGAACGTGGATGTTAGGCACATACGTGTTTGAGGCACGCAAGCTTGGACAGAACATCAACTGGGTTGCGGGCGGGGGCAGCAAGACCATGCTCGCCGGCCTGCAAAGCAAGCAGTTCGACGTCATCATGGCGCCTCCTGCGTGGCAGTTGGAAGCGGAGCGCAACGGATTCGGCAAGACACTGTACGACGTCCGCACGCCGGGTGTCGTCGCTCAGGACTTCGGCGGCAACCTGCCAGTCCTCGCGTTCTACACGCTCGAGGACACCATCGAGCAGAACCCCGCCCTTGTGCAGTCCACCATCAACGCACTGTACAAGGCCATGCGCTGGGTGAAGGAAACGCCCGTGGACGAGGTCTTCGCTCTCCTCGGAACCAAGTACTACGGCTCCATCGACCCAGCATCGGCGAAGGCGGAACTGGCGTTCGACAAAGACACCTGGGACTACAACGGCCGCATCACGAAGGAGGATTTCGATCGCGGAGGTCGCGTGTGGTACCGCAACGGTACTGATATTCCGCCGATGAAATACGAGGATGTGGTCGACATGCGCTTCCTCGACGCCGCGCAGAAGAAAGCCTGACATGGGTGCCCGGCTCTACACGACGGCCGAGCCGACGCCGAAGGCTGTGACCGCACGCAAGGACGTACGAGTTTCCGTGCGTTCGCTCGACAAGGCCTTCGGGCGCGGCGACGCGAAGGTGACCGCCGTCGATAAGGTGTCCTTCGACATTGGGCGCGGCGAGTTCGTCGCGCTCCTGGGTCCGTCGGGCTGCGGCAAGAGCACGATCTTGAACATGGTCGCCGGGCTGATCCCACGGACCGGTGGCAACATCCTCATCGATGGCAAGCCGATGGAACAGGGTCAGGTGCGGCGCGAGATCGGCTACGTGTTCCAGCGGGACACGGTCTTCCCATGGCGCACGGTCGAGGCCAATGTCGGCTACGGGCTCGAGATCGCCGGCGCGCCAACAGGTGAGCGCCGGGCCCGTGTGGCCGAGGCGCTGGATCAGGTAGGCCTCACTGGCTTCGCCAAGGCATTCCCGCGAACCCTGTCGGGCGGTATGCGCCAGCGCGTCGCGCTAATGCGCACCCTGATCACGCAGCCTGAGATCCTGCTGATGGACGAGCCATTCGGTGCTCTCGACACCCATACCAAGCTCGAGATGCACCGCATCCTGCTGCAACTGTGGGAGCGCGAGCGCCAGACCGTGCTGTTCGTTACCCACGACCTCGGCGAGGCCCTGACGCTGGCGGACCGCATCATCCTCCTGTCCGCCAGGCCCGGACGCCTCAAGGAGGACTTCGAGGTCCCGCTGGAACGCCCGAGGGATGCTGTGGCCCTGCGCGAAAGTCCCGAGTTCGCGCGGTTGTTCTCCCATATCTGGCATTCGCTCGGCGAAGAATTCCGCAAGACGAAGGCGGAGTGAGACTCATGGCATCCACGCAATCCTCGACGACTGTCCTGCTCTGGCGGGTGGCGATCCTGCTCCTGCTTCTTGCTGTCTGGCAGTGGGGCTACGACCTGCGGGCGTTTGCGGCGCTCAAGCCCTACGTCCCCAACTTCCTCGACCCGTATTTCGTGTCCAAGCCGTCCGAGATCTGGAAGAGCTTCCTGCGCCTGGGCTGCCTCACGGATCGAGGCGGTACGCTCCACGGCTGGAGCAGCATGACGGCGTGCCTTGCCGAAGATGCCAACAACATCTGGATGGCGACGGCGGTGACGCTCAAGAACACGTTCTGGGGTTTTCTCGGCGGCACTCTCTCGGGTATTGCGGTGGGGCTGATCCTTGGTCGGTCCGACTTCCTGTCGCGGGTGTTCGAGCCTTACATCGTCGCGTTCAATTCGATTCCGCGTATTGCCCTCGTCCCGCTCATCATCCTGATGTTCGGCCTCGGCGACATCTCCAAGATCGTAACGGCCTGGATCGTGGTGTTCTTCGTGGTGTTCTTTAACACGTTCGAGGGCACCCGTGCGGTGGACCGGGATCAGATCGCGGCATCGCGGCTGCTCGGGGCTAACTCGTGGACGGTCACCCGCACCGTGGTGATCCCATCGACGCTCGCCTGGGTGTTCGCCTCCCTGACCCCGGCGGTGTCGTTTGCCTTGATCGGCGTGATTGTGGGCGAATTTATCGGTGCCGAGCGCGGCATCGGCAAGCTGATCGTCGAAGCCGAAGCCCGCGCTAACGCGTCCGAGATGATGGTTGCGATCTTCGTCCTCATGGTGGTTGGCATCCTGCTCGCCATTGGTGTGCGGCGGATCCAGGCCTACCTTCTGCGGTGGCAGCCACAGTTCGATCAGGCAAGCGCATGACCAGGGTCACCTTCCCCGGCCGCATCCTTTTCCTGTCGGCCGATCCCGACAAGGTTGATGCCCAGCTTGCTGGGACAGATTTCTCATTGGAGCAGGCTGGGCAGCTTCGCGACGACGTCTCGACCGACGAAATCACGCCGCTGCCGTCGCTTGTCTACTTCGACGAGCGGCTGGCCAGTCATCCCTACACTGGCTTCAAGGCGGGCGATCGGCTGCCGATTGGTTTGGACGCAGCGAGGCAGGGCGGCTTCACCGCCACGGTCGGAGGCAAGCGGTACGGCAAGGGCTCGTCACGGGAGCACAGCCCGGTGGCCGAGAAGGCAGCCGGCATTCGCCTCGTCATCGCTGAAAACTTCGAGCGCATCTACCGCCAGAATGCCGACAATGTCGGCCTGTTCACGTCGACTGACTTCGGCCTGATCGAGCGGATCCGACGCGGAGAGGAGATCGATGTCGAGGAATTGGTCGGAGACCGCGACAGCATTGCGGCCGCAGTCCTACGCAGTGGTGGCCTGCTGCGCTACGGCCGGGAGCGCCAGCACTCCGTTTCGGCCCTCCAAAGCCTGTCGGACGGGCAGGGGCCGCAGACCTTGTTCGAGAAGATCCTGGCTCGCCATGTGGTAAAAACCGCCGATAGCCCTGGTGACCTCACGCCCGGAACAGGGGGCTTCGTTCGGGCCGACATCCGGTTCATCCACGACATCTACACCGGAATGTGCAGCTACATGCTGCATGAAACGTTCGGCAAGCCCGTCCGCCTCCACGAGCCGGAGTCGATCATCGTCTTTGAGGATCATTACTCCTATGCACACCGGAGCCGTGTGCACATTGAGCGTGGTTTGCTTCCCCAGGTCCATGAACTGTCCCAGGCACACCGGGAGTTCGTGGCGGACTATGGCTTGCGGTCGCATGGTTACCTGCCGGGCGGAGAAGGGTCCGAGGGCATCTCACATGCCCTAATGGCGGAGCAGTACGCATTGCCCGGCCAACTGATTGTCGGTACGGACTCCCATACCCCGCACAGCGGGGCGCTGGGCTGCCTGGCGTTCGGCGTCGGCACGACCGATATCGCGAACAGCATGGTCACGGGTGCGGTACGGATCACGGTACCGGAGGTCCTGCGCATAGAACTCTCGGGAACGTTGCCCCGCGGCGTCACAGCGAAGGACATCGTCCTGCACCTACTCGCTTTGCCCGGGCTCAAGATGGGAACAGGCGTCGGCAAGGTCTTCGAGTTTGGCGGCACCGGCATCGCGCAGCTCAACACAGACGAGCGGACGACGCTGACCAACATGACCGCCGAACTGGGAGGCTTTACCGGGATCGTCGAACCCGATGCGGAGACGGTTCGGTTCCTCAAGGAACATCGCGGGATCGATGCCACGATAGAGCCGTGGATGCGTAGCGACGAGGGGGCCGCCTATGCGGAGGTGATCCGTGTGGACCTCTCGGCCTTATCGCCCATGGTTGCGGCTCCCGGGGACCCCGGCAATGGTCTCGATCTTTCCAAGCTGCCGCAGCGTGTTGCCATCGACATCGCCTATGGCGGGTCCTGCACCGCCGGCAAGCGGGAGGATTTCGACCGCTACCACGAGGTCCTCTCGTGGGCGGCAGAGAGGGGGCTAAAGATCCCGCCTCATATCAAGCTTTTCCTTCAGTTCGGCACGACAGCGGTCCGGGACTACTGCATCGAGAAGGGTTATCTTGACGCATTCTCGCGGGTTGGCGCCGAAATCCTCCAGCCGGCGTGTGGCGCCTGTGCGAATTGCGGTCCCGGCACATCGACCAGCACCGATCAGGTGACCGTGAGCGCCATCAACCGGAATTTCCCGGGTCGCTCGGGCCCTGGAAAGGTCTGGCTTGCCAGCCCGCCCACGGTCGCAGCCAGCGCCATCGCGGGCGAGCTGACTTCCTTTGAGGAGCTCCAGGCGCGCTTCGACACAGGGCAGGCGCGTTGACCCGGTTGTTGGGAGCTTTCAGAGGTCGTGTAATCTCCGGGAACTCACGATGACTCCATCTGCGTCGCAGTAGACGAACCGGCCCGGCGCGAACTCCGCCCCGCCAGCCTGGAATGAAGTGCCGATCGTGCCTGTCCCGTTGAACGAGCCCCGGGCTGGGACGACGCCAAGGGTGTTGTCACGTTAACTCGGGTTTGACCGCGACCGTGTAGTCGGGCCAGCATGAGCAAGCCTGTCAGCTACAAGCGCCACCGCTTTCCGCCTGAGATCATCGCCCATGCGGTCTGGTTGTATTTCCGGTTTCCTCTGAGCCTGCGGCTGGTCGAGGAGATGCTGCTCGAGCGCGGAATCCTCGTCTCTTATGAGACCGTCCGCCGCTGGGCCCTGAAGTTCGGGCCAGACTACGCCCGCCGCCTCAAGCGTAAAAGGCCGAGCCGCCGTGATGTTTGGCACCTCGATGAGGTTGTGGTCACCATTGCTGGCAAGAGGCACTGGTTGTGGCGGGCCGTCGATCAGGATGGCTATGTGCTTGACAAAATCGTCCAGAGCCGGCGCGACACCAAGGCAGCCAAGCGCTTACTGAAGCGGCTGTTGAAGAAGCAGGGCTGCCCGCCCCGCCGATTGATCACCGATAAGTTGAGCTCCTATGCGTCGGCCCGGCGTCAGATCATGCCCTCAATTGAGCACCGGGCTCACAAGGGCCTGAATAACCGAGCCGAGAATTCGCATGTTCCGTTGCGAAAGCGGGAGAGAATGATGCAGGGCTTTCGGTCTGTGGGAGGCCTGCAGCAGTAAGTCAGTGTGTTCTCCGCTGTGCGCAATCTCTTCGTTCCGCCCCGCACTCGACGCTCCGCCCTTGCCACCCATCTTCACCGCCTCACCGCAATGACGGAATGGAAAGGCGCGGCCAACCTCGCCGCCTGAGTGGTTCAAGTGGCAGAATCTGCCTCAATGCGTCCGGTCTTGATTAAAGTGACATCGCCTTCCGAGTAAGGGGAGAGGTGAGAGGGGGCGACGGGCGCAAACAGCCCAAAAAGAAGCGCCCCAAATAGGCGGGCGCTTAGTTGCGATCCGTGGGGCAGATGAGGACCGGGGGCAGGAAATGCCTCAGGCGAACAGATTGTTCGGAGACAAGCCACGCTCTTACGAGGTAGCGGATCTCAAGAGCTATGATGGGGATGCATAGAGAGGTGAAGGGATAGCTAGGCTACCCTGATTATCTTCAGCCAATGTTCTTTGAGATATGACTAGCCAATTCAATGCGGGCCAGAGCCTTCCGCTTGTGACACGAACGTGCCTCAGCCGCTGCCTCGGACATGAGCAAAAGCGCTGTCTGCGCTAGGTGAACATAGTCATTCCGGACGCTCACCGACGCGTCATGCCACTCGTTATCATGTTCGACATTGAAGAACGCCTTTGCGACGTTCTCAAGGTGCTCGCGCGTCATAGCATTCCCTAGGTCAGCATCTTGGGACGGGAGCCTATCTTAACGCGATACCGGGCGACAATTAGGCCGAATGGCCGAGCGGGCTAACAGGTTATGTCCCTAGTAAGCTGAAGCAGAAGGAGACACCCTATTGTCAAGTTTGTCTGTCGCCCGATAATCCTTGGGCCTTCTTCGCTTTATCAAGAATAGATTTAATTCGGGCTCTAACTAAGCTTTCATCTACACCAAGACGTTTCGCTACCTCAGCTAGCGAGAGACCGCTCATCAACAGACGCATGATCTGCGTCTCCTGATCTGTCAGCATGTGATGACTACTTTCCGATTTGGAGTTGTCATCGGAAATGATATTTGAGTTGCTGGCGAGAAACGATTGGTAAGCCGGGGGAGGACGTTTATTCATAGAGGTAGTCTTTGTGGATAATTTTCGCTATTTCAGCTTTTATTCTTAATAGATTACAGTTGTATGATCGCACAACGCGACCGAGGCCTCACATTTAGTTGATAAGCTGAATTGCCTATTGGGATCAGAAGGAATGCAAACTTTCTGCCCACCCCTCACCTCCCTGTCATGAAAGGGGCGGGAAGGGGCTTTTGCATCTGAAACGCAAACGCCCGCCGAGAGGCGGGCGAGGACAGTTGCTGCGATACAGCTGAACTTAGGCAGCGAGGCCTTGGCGAGCGACACTGGCGATCTCGAAACGGGAAATGCCGAGATCGGTGAGCTCGCGATCCGAGAGAACGGAAAGCTCGGCAACCGTCGCACGATAGACGAGGTAGGCGCGTACTTTGGCGAGGATGACCGAAACGAACATGGGAAGCTCCTATAAGTTTGCCGGCTTTTTGGGCAGCGGCCTGTGTTCTTGCCTTGCGATGCAGCAATATGCCCACGCAGTGCACAATAGAAGCGTTCGTTCTGGAGGTCTGACATGCGGCGGCGTCATACCAAAGTATAAGCCGCTTCCGACTTCCTTTCGATGGTCTGTCAAACCTCGTCGGAGTGCCTAGGCTCGAGCAGGAAGGGGCCAAGAGGCGGCGCGGCTTAAATCTGAATCCGAGTTTCCGTCAGGTCTCGAAGCAAAAGAAAAGCGCCTGCGCGGCGCTTCTAAGGCTGCGGCCGTAGGGGCAAATCTCGACCGGGCAGGCAATATTACATAGAGACGGGCCCGCTGATATAGGCCGTTTGTCCTACGACTTAAGAGGTGCGCCATATGCCGTTGCGGTACTTCATGCAAATCAGATACTGCGGATCTTGCCGTAGGGGCAACTACGAGCTCAAGGGTCGCGAACATGGTCATAAGACCGGGCGCGGCCCTTTTTCATGGGCTAGTCAGCGACCTTCGTCCTGCCAGGGGATGGAAGGGAAGGGTGAAGAGAAGGTTGCTGATCGATGAAGCAGCTCAAATGAACAACTATAGCGTTGTGATGTAGGTTAAGGACAATTTGGAGAGAGCACCTATCGTTCTTGCTGGGCTCAGATACTTCCTCCCGAGACCCACACTGAGCCTTGTCAGATTATTCCCTGCTGACAGGGCTCTTTTTGCGGAAGTCCATTTCGCGCTTTTGGAGGAGAGAGCTTGAAGCCAACAATCCAAAAAGAAAGATCGGATGATTGGGGCTCCCGCGGCGCTCCCGGCATGGGAGTGACAGGTTATCAATCTCCGGGCAGGCTCCTGAAGCTTAAGTGGTCAAGGAGCCCTGCCATGGATCTGTTCGTCGGCCTCGATGTCTCCGTCCGCACTACCAGCGTCTGCATCATGGATGCCACTGGTAGGATCCTGAAGGAAAGCAAGGTCGAGACCGAACCAGATGCGATCGGGGCACTGCTGCATTCCATCAGCGATCATTACAAACGGGTCGGTCTTGAGGCTGGCCCGCTCTCGCAATGGCTCTACAG
>NZ_JBFUMH010000155.1:0-12359 GCF_054049475.1 Microvirga sp. P5_D2
CGGCATCACCACGGCCAGCGTCAATTTCCGCTCGGGTCCAGGAACGCAGTTCTCCTCCATTCGAACGCTTCCGGATGGAACTGAGGTCGACATTGGCGATTGCGAGGATGCGGGAAGCTGGTGCGCCGTCACTGTCGGCGGCCGCAGCGGCTTTGTCAGCGGCCGCTACCTCCAGGAGGACAAGGAGTCAAAGGATTGGCCGCGCATATACGAGACCGGCAAGGGACGTATGATCCTCTTCCAGCCGCAATTTACCGATTGGAACGACTTCAAAACGATAGAGGCGCTCGTTGCCGCCGAGTTTCTCAAGACACCTGAGGCCAATCCGGTATTCGGCGTGATCGGGTTGAAGGGCACAACGTCCTATGACGAGGATGCCGACGAAGTCGTGATCTCCGATATCGCGGTCACCGAGCTGAACTTCTCCGGCCTCGGGCGCGACGATCTGACGGCGCTTGCAGTCGAGACCGGCAAGATCCTGCCGACCGGTCCGATCACCGTGTCGGAGTCGCGTGTGACGGCAAGCCTCGCCGAGCAGAAGCGCATGACCGACGTGCAAGGCCTCAAGGCGGATCCGCCGCCGATCTTCATATCGAAATCTCCGGCGTTCCTCTTGCAGACAGACGGGGAGCCTGCCTATGYACCCGTGAAGGGCAAGACGGGCCTCTCTTTTTTGGTCAACTCAAACTGGGATCTCTTTAGAGTCGACGATGGCGGCATTTTCTACCTGCGCGATGATACCCACTGGCTGACCGCGAGCACCATGACAGGCCCGTGGACACAGGCTCCCGACCTGCCCGCGCCGTTGAAGGACCTGCCTGACGACGGCAGCTGGTCGGATGCCCGCGCAGCCATGCCGCCTGAGCCCTACACAGGTGGGGCTGTGCCGAAAGTGATCACTACAGACAAGCCTTCCGAGCTGATCCTGTTCGAAGGCGAGCCCAAGCTCCAAGACGTTCCCGGAACGGCTCTACAATGGGCTTCGAACACCGAGTCCGACGTCTTTTTCGATAAGACCGGCAGGCAGTGGTACGTGCTGCTGTCCGGGCGCTGGTTTCGCGCTGCGACACTCGATGGGCCGTGGACATTCGCGACGCCTAACCTGCCTGCGGATTTCCGCAAGATACCGGAAGACGCGCCGTATTACGCCGTGCGCGCGTCCGTACCTGACACGTCGGAGAGCGCGGAGGCGCGCCTCAAGGCCAGCATTCCCACCACCGCACGAGTTGAGACAGGTTCAATCACACCAACGATCGCCTATACCGGAGATGCTCAATTTGCACCGATCGAGACGACCGATCTTTCTTATGCAACGAATACAACAGATACCGTGATCAAGGTCGGAGATCGCTATTTCCTGTTGCAGAATGGCGTCTGGTTCATGGCCGACAGCCCAACTGGCCCGTGGCAACTGGCCCGCGAAGTACCTGAGGCAATCTACCAGATCCCTCCATCCTCGCCTGTCTACAACGTCACCTATGTGCGTGTGTACGAAACCGAGCCCAACGCGGTCTGGTATGGCTACACCATGGGATACCTGTCCGGTTTCCTGGCCTGGGGCACCTATGTCTATGGCACCGGTTGGACCTATCCGCCGTACTGGTACAATTGGGCGGGATATGGCTACCCCATATACTATCCGCGACCGGTCACCTGGGGTCTCGGGGCCTACTACAACCCTGTCAGGGGCATGTATGGCCGCTATGGATATGCCTATGGTCCTTATCGGGGCATTGCCGGAGCGCGGACATGGAATCCGGTCACGGGTACCTATGGGCGCGCAGGAGCCGCCTGGGGACCGCGAGGATCGGCAGCTTTCGTCGGCGCGTATAATCCACGTACGGATGGAGGCGGTTATCTTGCCGGCGGCCGCAACGTCTACGGCAGCTGGAACTCCGCGGGGGTCAAGCGCGGCTCGGAATGGGCGCGAGTGACGGCACGTGATACCGCAGGCGGCTCAGCCGTCCGCTGGAACACGTCGAATGGCCAGGGCTTCGTCCGCGAGGGCAGACGAGGCGACATCTATGCAGGGCGCGACGGCAACGTCTATCGCAACAACGGTGACGGATGGCAGCGCTTCGATGGCGGTTGGCAGGATGTAGGTCGGCCGGAGTCACGGGATCTGCTCCAGCGTGGCGAAGGACGCGAGGGATTATCGCCAGAAGGACGTGAGCGCTTGCAGGAACGCGGCGGCGGCGAGGCGCTCAGGGGGCTTGCCGGAGCGGGCGCAGCCGGAGCTGCGGGTGCCGCACTGAGCCAGCGTCGGAACGGTAGTGAGCCTATCCGCCGAGATGCCGCGAATGCAGATGCCGTCAGAAACCGGGCACAGCAGCGTCCCACAACGCAACAACGCCAAGCTCCACAACAACGCGAAGCAGGACAACAGCGCCGCGCGGCGGCAGACCGTCCGGCAGTTCAGCAACGGCCGGCCTCACCACAGCGRCAGGCGTCAAAGCAGCGTCCGACGCAGTCGCAGGGTCCTGCCGCACAGCGTCCGGCAGCCCGCCAGCAGCTTCCATCGAATGTTATGCGCGACGCCCAAGCACGTCATGTCGGCAATCAGCGGCAGATGGCGAGCCGTCAGGTCGCCAGGCCACCGGTGCAGTTTTCCCCTTCGGGATCGTTCGGGCCATCGCGGAGCATGGGGCCGCGCGGCGGCGGAGGTGGATTCGGTGGACGCGGAGGTGGAGGCGGAAGAGGAGGCGGTCGTCGTTGATGCACCGTGCGGGCAGTCAGGCTTTTAGAAGTCGCGCTGAACCCGCAAACCGTCAACGGCTTGTCCCTGTCGGTCAAGCACTGCGCCTAAGCCGTTCTAGGATAAAACAGGGAGGCAAAGAGCAATGAAGTCCACCTTGATCGGAATTGCCATCGCGGGAATCGCGAGTGTCGCCCACGCCCAGACAGGACCGACAACCTTGTCGATGACCTGTGCGCAGACGAAGGGAATTGTGACCTCACAAGGCGCGGTCGTGCTGCGTACAGGACCGACGACCTACGACCGATATGTACGGGATTCGAATTTCTGCGCGCGTCAGGAAACGGCATGGCCGGCTTGGGTGAGGACGGCTGACATCGCCAAGTGTCTAGTAATGAATTGCCGCCCGACTGACATCGTCAATGGGCGATGAAAGGTATCGCCGGACTGCAGTCGGAGGAGCGAAGGACAGACGTCATGACGGACAAGCCTTTTCCAGATGAGCATCGGCTAGTCGAGCCATCATTGTTCAGGCCCTCCCTCCTGTGGCTTCTGGTTCTCGCGCCCGTCTCCGTCATTCTCGAGCGTTCCGGCAGTGTCCCGGCCGGTCTCGTCTTTTTCTGCGCCGCTCTGGCGATTGTGCCGTTTGCCAAGCTCATCGTGCAGGGAACCGAGCAGGTCGCTGTCCACACAGGCGCCACGGTCGGAGGCCTCCTCAACGCCACCTTCGGCAATCTGCCGGAACTGATCATCGCCATGGCTGCTCTACGGGCCGGCCTGCTGGAGATGGTACGAGCCTCCATCGTCGGAGCGCTCCTCGCCAACTTGCTGGTGGCGCTCGGCTTGTCCTTCCTGCTCGGCGGCCTGCGCCATCATAGCCAGGAGTACAACCCGAATGCCGTCAGAACATACTCCTCCACGATGGTGTTAGCCTGGATCAGCTTGGCGCTGCCGAGCGCATTTCACCGCGCCCTGGAGTCGGAGCCGCATCTTGGCGTGCATGCCACGCTGGACCTTGTCGTGGCCGTCGTCCTGCTGGGTCTATATGGGCTGTTCCTGCTCTATTCCCTCCGAACCCATCCCGAGACGTTTGCCGAGCTTAATCCTTCTACATCTGACGACACAGCGGGTGAGCATCCCAGTCTCGCGCGGGGGATCACTACCCTGCTGATCGCGTCACTAGGGGCTGCATGGATGAGCGAGATCCTCGTCGGGGCGGCTGAGCAGGCCGGGCACTCCCTGGGCATGTCACAGATGTTCATGGGTGTGATCGTGCTCGCACTCGTCGGTGGCGCGGCCGAGTCCGGATCGGCAATTGCCATGGCCCGAGGGAATCGTCCCGATCTCAGCATCGGCATTGCTCTCGGAAGCTGCGTCCAGATCGCGCTGTTCGTGGCACCGATCTTGGTGTTGGTTGCGCCAGCGATGGGGCAACCACAGTTCCGGCTGGTCTTCTCGCAGGCCGAGATGTGGATGCTGTTCGGGGCAGTCCTCCTCGGAGCGACCGTGACCACCACGGGCCGCGCCACCTGGTTCAGGGGCGCGCAACTGCTCTCGCTCTACTTAATCATCGCAGCTATCCTCTACCTGATCCCGGACACCGCACCGTAGGAAGCGCCCATGCTGCGACAGGTTCTCGTCGGTGGAGTCGTCAGCCTTGGCAACATCGCGATCCACGCCATCGCGATGGCAACCGTCGTTGACACCGCTCGCAACGCCCTGAAGTGGAATCGTCGCCCATCCAAGACTTGGCTCGCCGCCGTCATGGTCGCAACCGTCGCCATCCTGATGGTGGCGCATGTCGTCGAGGTGATCACATGGGCGCTTGCCTACGTGATCCTGGATGTGGTTGCTGCCGGGGCGGATGCCCTCTACTTCGCCTTCGTCAACTACACGACGCTCGGTTACGGCGACGTCTTGCCGGCCGAGCGCTGGCGGCTGTTAGGGCCGATGGCCGCGATGAATGGCGTGTTGCTGTTTGGCTGGTCGACGGCGGTCATCTTCGAGGTACTGAGACAGGCCATGCGCAACCGCGATTGGCGGGGCAACCCATAGGTGCCAGGGTCGCCCGCAATGTACCGGCGAGGCGCGAGTTGCGGTAGCGTTCGTCCGCCGTTACCTCCTCGCTGATCCAGTCGGGCATGTCAGCGCCCTTCATGTCGTTCCGTGATATCGCGATACGGCCGCGTCGATCGTGGGGAAGAACCGCGCCTCGCCGAAGCGGTCGAACAGCCCGAACCTCCTCAACTTGTCCTTGACGGGATCCTTCAGTTCGGCAAATCGGAGCTCGATGTCTCGCACCAGCAGGGCATCGTCAAGCTCGGTCAAGGCGTCGGCCGCAGTCACGTCGACGCTCGTGACCGGCGCCGCCGCGACGACGACGCAACGCACCGGCGTCGGTGATTCCGCCACGGCCGCAAGCACGCGCTCGCGGAATAATTCCGCATTGGCAAAAAACAGGGGCGCGTCCCAACGGAACAGCACAAGGCCAGGAATGCGAGTGGCTTCCGGATAACGTGTGACGTCATGATAGCCCTCGATGCCTGTTGGACGTCCCAGAACCGCCGAGTACGGACGCCAGCCGTCCCATAGGAACTCAATGATGGCGATCACGATCGCTAAACCGATCCCCGGAATGGCGCCGAACACTGCAACCCCGACGGAGCAGGCGATCGACAGCCAGAACTCCCACCGCTGGATCTTGTAGATCCGCTTCAGGTCAGCCACCTCGAACAGCCCGATGGCAGAGGCGATGACGACGGCGGCCAAAGCGGCGGTGGGCAGGTTTCGCAGGAGGTTGGGGGCCACCAGCAGCAGCGCGGCGATGGCGAGCGCGCCGACGACGCCGGTCAGTTGCGTCCTGGCTCCGGCGGCTTCAGCCACAGGTGTGCGCGAACTGCTGCTGCTGATCGGGAAACCCTGGAAGAAGCCGGTGGCCAGGTTGGCGGCTCCCAGCCCCACCATCTCCTGATTGGGATCGACCCGAGTGCCCATCCGTGCGGCATAGGCTCGGGAGAGCACGCTGGTATCGGCGAACGACACCATGGCGACGGCGCAGCCCCCGATCAGCACGGGAACGATGTCGTCGATCCCGATCCAGGGGATCGCGAACGCAGGCAGGCCCTGGGGGAGCGATCCCAGGATCGCCACGCCATGGCGTCCCGCGAGGTCGAGCGCGCCGACGAGTATCGTCGCGCCCACCACCGCGACCAGGATGCCCGGCACGCGCTTGCTGCCTCGGAGCAGCAGGATCACCGCCAGCGTCGCGGCGCCGACCGCGAAGGCGGCCCAGTTCATCCGACCCGCCAGGATCGCCCCGCCGATGATCCACAAATCCCGCAGCGGCCCCGTGGTCGTAACCGAGAAGCCGAACAGCTTGGGAAGCTGGCTGATCAGGACGGTCAGTGCGATCCCGTTCATGTAGCCGTAGCGGATCGGCTTTGACAGAAGTTCGGTCACGAAGCCCAGGCGCGCCAGTCCGGCCAGGATGCAGACCGCTCCCGACACAAGGGCCATCATGCCGCCCAGGGCGACGGCGCGCTGGGGATCCCCGCTGGACAGTGGGAGCACGATGCCAAGGATGATGGCCGCGAGGGCGGAATCCGGCCCCAGGACGAGAATGCGGCTCGGCCCGAACACCGCGTAGACGAGCAGAGGGACGATCGTGGCATAGAGGCCGCAAATGCCCGGCAGGCCAGATGCCACTGCATAGGCGATCCCGACGGGGACGAGCATGGTCGCCAGTACAAGACCAGCCACGACGTCGTGCCTAATCCATGCGGCCTCATATTGGAGGAAGGTGCCGAGCCCCGGCATCCAGTGCAACCATCCGGCTCCATGGCCAGTCCCGCGGGCGACCAACGTCGCCTCCCGTTTGCCGGCACTTCGCGTCTCACGTCCACCAGTCGCATCGCCCCCATCCGCAGGTGGCACCGTCGTAGCCCCTAGCGGGCCGGAAGGAGGTGGATTTACTGGATGCGTGCCGGCCATGACCGCGCTCCGGGCTTCGCCCTCGTGACTGCTCAATACCGAGATGGGACAGTATTCGCTGCGTGCAATCCTTCCTTGGCACCCTTGAGCTTCGGCTCGGCCTTCGGCAGATCGACCTTGATCTTCCCGTAGGCGATCAGCCCGATCAGATGCGCGAACCGGTTAGCGTCGGCCGACACGATTGACCGGACCGCCGCGATTCATCGGCGTGCCGGGGCGAACACCGACGCCCGGGGCACCGACGCCGGGTGTCACCACGGCACGTCGGGCCACCGGCGCGACCGGACGCGCGACACAGCCTTTCGGCACACCAACCGTCTTGCAGTAGACGACCGCGTTCGTAGGCACCGGGGTCATGGCGAGGGCGGTGAACGCGATCAACGCCAGTCCGGCACGGTACAAGGATTTACTGGGCATCTGACCATCCTCCATCTTTGTGCTGCCCCCGCCATCGGGCGTACGCGTGCATGGATCTGCCTAGTGGGGGAGTACCCAAAGATCGATATCCTCCTCGTCATCCATCTCCATGCGACGGTTCTCGATTGTAGTCCGGAGTCCCTCGATCGCATGCACCGTCATGACGCGCAGCCGCGTCTTCTGGTCGGACGTGAGGCTCTGGTAAAGTGGCTGCCAGGCATCGGCGAGCTTCCTCAGGCCCGCCGCACGGTCCGCCAGGACATCGGCGCGCTGGCGATAGAGCTGCACCGGATCGATATCGCGCGATTGGTCCATGCGCTCTCCAAGTGCGGCCAATCGGCGATAGCGCGTCTCAGCCCTGGCGCGGATCGCCTCTTCCACGGCGGGCCAGAGCTTCTCCTGCTCAGGCGTGAGTTGCAGCGCGGCCTTGATCATGGCGATCCGAATGTCGGTCAGCATCTTGAAGTCGGCCTGACTCAGCCGTCCGCTGTCCGACGGGCCGCCCGGGCTGGAGGTGGCTTGCTGGGCATGTGCCATCGGCGTGCCTACGATGAACAAGGCTGCCATAGCCGCTATCATTCCCTTACGCATCTCGGTTTCCTGCTGTTACCAACGACCGTCAGCCTACAGGTTGGACTGTGGCCTGCTTGATGGCTTGGGACTGTCCGTTGTCAATTTGGGACACGGAGGAGTGCGACCTGTATCCCGACGCGACCCACGTGACGACTGCCCTCCAATCCACGGTCTCATCGTGAGATAAGTTTGCGTGCGATCATCACGGCTGCGGCATCTGAGGAATTGCCTTGGGTGGATGGCATCAGATTCCCGGCTTTGAGCATGAGCTCGGTCATGACGTGTAGGATCCGTTCGTCCGACTCAGCCACGCCCGCAGCGTTAAAGTCCTCGCGAATTTTGGTGAACACATCGCAGCGCTCGGGATCAGTCGTGCCCCAGGCGAGGGAGTCGGAATAGGCCTCGGCGTCCTGGCCTGTGATGCCCAGTTTCTCCGCTGCCCATCGGCCGAGGAGCTTGTTACGGAGAATGGTCTTCTGCACATCGTCGGGGCTGGTCATTCGAGTTCTCCGATTGCTGGCCGTTGATTGTGCCGTCAGGTCGGCGGGTTCCATGACCCGGGTGAATGGCGTCTTCAAAAGAGATCAGGTCTACTAGCTCCTCAGGATCCCCAGCCTGGACCGAGGGCCGGAGGCGAAAGGCTGAACGGATGCCTGCTTGGTCGGGTACAGCGACAGCCCCTTGGCAGCCGAATGGCAATCACCCAACCAGCCTGAATATGACCCCAGTTGAAAATCTTGCTTGACCGAATGTGTCAGCCCTTTGTCATGTTGGGACAACAGCGTCTCGCCGCTCGTGCGGGGCGCATGGAAGCAGGCAAAGAGTGTCGGACAAGGCCTGAAGGGATCCTCTCTCCCTTTCCTGACCGGCAACCTCAATAGCTGAGTGTCGTTGCGTAGAATGTGGCAAGCTGTTCGATCTCACGGTCTGTCAGCTTTACAGACACGCTGCGCATGCGGGTGTAGATGTCGTTGCGTCGAGCATCGGTCTTGAACGCCTGGAGCTGACGCGCGAGGTATTCCCGGTTCTGGTGTGACAGCGTCGGCGTCTCGATCGGGCCGCCGGCATTGAAGCCGTGACACGAATTGCACGCCGGCAGCCCACGTGACGGGTCGCCCCGCTCGACGAGACGAATGATATCCACTTCGCCCACCTCTGCCGTTGTCGGATCGAGGTCTCGCCTTTCGCCGGAGGAAAAGTGGGCGGCTACCTCGACGATCTGCCGATCGTCGAGCCCTTGGGCGATGCCCGTCATCACCTCGTGCACGCGGCTGCCGCTCTTGTAATCATGCAGCTGCTTGTAGATCGCCGCGGCCGACTGGCCAGCCAGATTGGGGTTCTGAGGATCGGCCGCGATGCCCCGCTCCCCGTGGCAGGCCACACAGGCCTGCGCCACCTCGGCACCACCTTGCGTCCGCTGACCCAGAGTCCGCATGAGATCGGTGCTCCAGGCCACCTGCGTCGTCGGTTGGGCTTTGGCTTCGCTGGTGGGCTGTTTGACGGCAGGAGAACCGGGCAAGATGCCAACCGCGCGGCAGATCGCCGTGAAGGCATCGAGGCCTGCTGCCCGGCCCTGCACGATCGGCAAAATCAGGAAGCCGAACACGACCGAGAAGGCCAGGATCGAGATGATGATGACGCTCGCCCAGAACCGCCAGGGCCTATCGATCTCGCGCAGTTCGGCAGGCTTCATGGTTAGCCTCTCCCGTTGACTCGGTGCACGATAGCCTCGGGCGCGTCGATGATGAAGAACTGGGCGATCGGATAGCCATAGGCCGCGATCATCAGGACGAGCACCAGCACGTTCCAAAGGGCGAAGCCGTTAAGTGCCGCCGGCACCCGTTCGGGTGGGTGGACAGCCAATGCGTAGAGCGGTTGCAAGCCGGGCGCAGCTATCGCGCGAGCACGGTGAAACTCGAGCAGGTTCCAGACGAACAGGAGCGCGCTCGCCAGGAGGATGATGCCGCCGAAGAGCGAGACGATCACCCATGCCCCCCAGCCAGCGATGATGGGATCGGCATAGTTGAAGGTCGCCACGCGCCGCCACTGACCCTGCAAGCCGAGATAGTGCCAGGGCAGGGTCATCACCATCATGCCCACGAACCAGAGCCAGAGTTGGATGCGCTGCATTCGGAGCGACGCCGGCATGCGGTCGGTCAGCATAGGCCAGATCGCGTAGGCGATGGCGAAGTACATGATCACGACCGTGCCGCCGAAGATGAGGTGGAAATGCGCCGTGACCCACGAGGTGTTGTGGACCATAGCGTTCATCCCGAAGGACATGTTGATCAGCCCGCCGCCACCGCCGAACCACAGCATGAAGAAGGCCATGCCTGTGGCCAACACCATCGGTCGATCCCAGGGTAGAGCGGCAATCCACCCAAAATATCCCTTTCCACCGCGCAGCCGCCCCGCGATCTCCATAGAGGCCGAGATGGTGAAGACCGTGAGCAGGGTCGGTGCTGCGACCAGCGCCGTGAAACTCATTTGCAGGAATTTGAAGGCGCTCGATTGCTGCGGGTCCATGAACAGGTGGTGCATGCCGACGGGCAGGCTGTAGATCAGGAATAGGATGAAGGTCAGGCGACCCATGGTATCGCTGTAAAGCCGTCCACCTGCCGCCTGTGGCGCCATGGTGTAGAAAGCGATGTAGGCCGGAATCAGCCAGAAATAGACGATCGCATGCAGCGTCCAGGAGAACAGCGTCCGCGACAGCCCCACGTCAATGGACTCGTTCCAGCCGAAGGCTGCGGGAATGACTTGGAACAGCAGCTCCGCGGCAACGCCGACTGTCGTCCAGAGCCACATGACGGCATTGGCCACGGTGGCGAACATGGCGAGCGGCACGGGCACACCCGGATTGGCGCGCTTGAACTCGATCATCGCCAGGATCATCAGCCCACACCAGATCCAGGAGCCCACGACCACCAGCACGAGGCCGATGTAGAACAACGGGCTTGCAGTCAGCGGCGGATAGAAGGTGAAGAGGACCGTGGCATTGCCGGCGAAGATCGTGACGGCCGCCATTAAAGAGCCGATAATCCCAAGCGCAAAGCCGAGCCAGGCGAGGCGCGGCAGGGGCAAAGGGCGGCCAAGGGCCGTCTCGGCGACATAATAGCCGAAACCCATCACCATGAAGGTGGTCAGCACATAGGCCATGGACACGCCATGGGCCGTGACCGAGGTGAAGTAGGCATTCGCCGTAAGAAATGGCGCCGGCAGGGGACTCCTCGCCCACATCTGCCAGACCCCGAGGACGGCGGCCACTGCAAAAGCCGCGAAAGCTACCCAGAGATGGGCGAGTGTGAGGCGTTTAGCGTGCGTCACAGTTTGCTCTCCCATTGGCGTCCGGCTTGAACTCGCCTTCCGGAACGACCCGTACGGTCGCCCACATCTGACTGTGCCCGAGACCGCAGAACTCGTGGCATGGCATCAGGAGATCGCCGGTCTTGGTGAACACCGTATGCACTTGGCTCACATAGCCCGGGATGATCATCGTATTGACGTTGGTGCTCGTGACCAGGATACCGTGGATTACATCCGGCGTGGCAAAGCGCAGTGTGACGGTGCGGTTGGCGGGCACGACGATGCATTGCGGCTGGAAGGCGAATTGCGTTGCGACGATGCGGCTTGTGACCTGATCGCCCTCCTCGACCTTCGTGCCGAGGTTGCCTTCCGTGAACTCACCCGTGAGGTGAAGAGTCTTCGGATCGATCGTCTCGATGTTGCTGGGCGGATTGATGTGATGGACGAGCCCCGCGTAGATGACCGCAAGCATGATCGCCGTGACGATCGCAGTGACCAGGGCCGTCCACCACAGTTCCGTCTTAAGGATGTCCTGTTCCGTATCTGCCCGCATGACCTACCCCACCATACCGCGAGGCAGAAACACGAAGGCGAACATCAGGAACCAAGCCACCAACAGCAGGCCAACTGTCAGAAGCGAGAGAGCCAGGGCTCCACTCGGAACCTCACGCATGACGCGCTCCAGCGCAGCGTCGTCGATGTCATCGCTGGTTCTGGGTGGGCTCTGGGACGAGAGATTCGGGTTCGGAGTGCGCGCCATGGAAAACCCTTGAGCCGAAGGCCTTCACATGAGCCTGCCGGCGTTGATGAAGGAAACATCGATGTGCCAGCAAGGCTGGGGACAGGCCATCGGTGCACCGAGGCGAACAGGGCTGTCATGGCCAATTGTTCTCTTCAGCATGTCGGTCTCTCAATGTGTAGACGACCGCCATCTTATTGCTCGCGCTGCCAGCACGCTTGACGTCTTGGGACAGCCCCTTGTCAATTTGGGACTGGCAGGGGGAGAGCGGAATGGCGCCAGCGCCGACCTCGACGGCCGAGCTCGCCGCGCTAAACACACCACCGAGGTGACGCCGGTTCTGCACGGTGATCTCGCGCGCATCCTCGTCCTCTGCTCAACGGGTGTCGAGCAATCCGTGTAGCAGGCTCCAAACGCAACGAAGCCCCCGCGGCGTCGGCCGGTCGGGGGCTTTGTGTGTGTTGGTTGCGGGGACAGGATTTGAACCTGTGACCTTCAGGTTATGAGCCTGACGAGCTACCGGGCTGCTCCACCCCGCGTCAACGGCGTGCCGTGATCGCGGGCGATCACGGCGAAGAGGGACGACAAACACGAACGCGGCGCTCTTGTGCAAGAAGCGCCGCGTTCGCGTGTCGAAGA
>NZ_JBFUMH010000156.1:0-12284 GCF_054049475.1 Microvirga sp. P5_D2
CCCTGGCGGTCCGGTGCCGGCGAGCCGGTGTCCCGGGTTCGCCGCACCAGCCTGATGGCGAAGCTCTCGCTGACGGCAAAGTGCCCTGCCGCCGCCCGGCAGGAATGGCCCGCCTCGACAAAGTCGGCGACCCGCACCCGAAGATCGAGAGAATAGCAGTGACCCATGATCCACCTCCCGTTCCAGCAAGTGAATCACAGATCGCACCAGGCCAAAACCCAGGAGTCGAATTTCCAGTCCGATGCTTTAAAGCATCAATTGCGCTTCGCGAATTCGTGCCCGATCTTCGTGCAGTTGCGCCCTTCCGTCTTGGCGGCATAGAGAGCGCGGTCGGCGCGGCGGAGAATGGAGCTGCGGGTCTCGCCTGGCAGCGTCTCCGTCAGGCCCGCGCTGAATGTGTAAGCCAAATCGATGCCCTCCTCCGCGAGCAGGGCCGCTGGGWAGTCTTCGCGGATGCGGCTGATCAGGTCCAATGCATCTTCGAGCTTCGTCTCGGGGAGAAGCAGCAGGAATTCTTCACCGCCCATTCGTCCGAGACAATCCTGGGTCCGCATTCTCTCGGTGCAGATACGGGCGAAATGCCGGAGCACCGTATCGCCCGCATCGTGGCCATAGGCATCGTTGATGGTCTTGAACAGGTCGATGTCGATCGAGGCCACGCACAGGCCGCAGCCCGTATCCTCGTGGACTCCCAGCACATCATCGAGCAGTTCCAGAATGTAGCGCCGGTTCGCCAACCCAGTGAGCTGGTCCGTGCGCGATGCTTCGAGAGCAGCCTCGTGGGCTTGACGGAGAGTCTTCTCGTTGTGCTTGAGCGCGGTGATGTCGGTGGCCACCGTCAGCACCCAGCCGGTCGCGAGCACTGTGTGCTCGAACCAGAACCAACGGCCATCCATGAAATCCGACTCGAAGGATTTGCGCGGCATGCTCCGGCGACGGGGAAGCGTGCGGTCGATGAGCGCTTCCACATCGTCGCCGTCGATGCGAACGCCGATCCCTTCCCTCGCCCCATAACGAAGGATCTCGGTGAAGGTGAAGGGTCCCTTGAAATCGCCAAGGAACATGCCCGCATAGGCCTCATTGGCGAAGCGGAGATTGTCCTCTGCATCGTAAATGGAAATCGCCTGCCCGCTTTGACCGAGCGCCTCCACCAAGCACTGCAGGGTCTCGTCTTTGAGGTCTGAAACGAAATGGGTCATCTGGGCCAGGGATTACTGAATGCTGTTACCATAAATGACATCTTCCCTTAGGGCAAAGGACTGGACTGTCTCGACGGCAAGATCCTTGAAAGATGTGGGGGCTCCGAGCGTCCTCATGAATAAGTCCGGGATCATCATCGAGGCTTGCTGACCTGAAACTAGGTCCCAAGTGCCGCCCCATCCCCCTTCTGCGAAACCGGACCGTCATGGCAGCCATGCCTGGGGCTGGCCTTCCATCCGGCAAACGAGTCCGGTTAATTGGCGGCAGGGGCCGTGGATCACGATTCCCACCGGCCTGACGGAGATCCTATGACAGACCTGTCCGCCTTTCCCATCGCCCGCCGCTGGCCCGCCAGCCATCCCGACCGAATCCAGCTCTATTCCCTGCCGACCCCGAACGGGGTGAAGGCCTCCATCATGCTGGAGGAGACCGGGCTGCCGTATGAGCCGCACACGATCAATATCGGCCAGAACGAGACCTGGACGCCCGAGTTCCTGGCGCTCAACCCCAACGGCAAGATCCCGGCGATCATCGATCCGGACGGCCCCGGCGGAAAGCCGCTGGCCCTCTTCGAGTCGGGGGCGATCCTGCTCTATCTTGCGGAAAAGACGGGCAAGTTCCTCCCGAAAGACCCCGCGCAGCGTTACGAGACCATTCAATGGGTCTTCTTCCAGATGGCTGCGGTGGGCCCCATGTTCGGCCAGCTCGGGTTCTTCCATAAGTTCGCAGGGCGCGAGATCGAGGACAAGCGGCCGCTCGAACGCTACCGGGCGGAGTCCAAGCGCCTTCTCGGCGTTCTGGAAACGCGCCTCGACGGGCGCCAGTGGATCATGGGCGACGAGTACACCATCGCCGATATCTCGCTGCTCGGCTGGGTGCGCAATCTCGTCGGCTTCTATGGTGCAGGTGAGCTGGTGGACTACGATACACTGAAGAACGTGCCGGCCTGGCTCGAACGCGGCCTCGCTCGCCCCGCCGTCCAGCGCGGTCTCGAAATTCCGCAGCGGCCCTGATGGCTTCTCTGCGGCGCGGGAGTTTGTGCGCCGCAAAATCAACATAGATTGATCCTATCTCTATGTTCCTCCGTCCGGCGCAAAACGCCGGACGGCCTGCATTGAAGAGGCCTGCGGTGCGTAACCACGCCAGAGAGCAGCCCGGCATCTGACATATGTTTGTCATGGTTTCATCCGCTTCCTTAAGCGGGCGTTTCGATGAAGCCCCGCCGCCTTGAGCCCAGGACCGGCTCAGCCCGCCTGTTTGCGTTCCAGTGATTTGACACCACCCTTTTTATTCTTGTGAGGAACAATGCCTACGAACAGACGATTCAGCCAAACCCCACCCGACAAAGCCAACGAACTCTTCGAGAAGCTTCTCGCCACATCGGAATCCGCCCTCAAAACCCGTGAGCGCCTGTTCGCGGATTTGAAGGAGGAATTGGAACTTCTCGCCACTCTTCAGGAAGAGCACCTCTTCCCAATTCTCCGTCGCAACGGGATGCAGGATCTCGTGAGCGCTGCGGTGAACGACAACGAGAGGACCATCGCGCTCCTTGTCGAACTCGAGCGCATGCCCAAGAACTCGGCGGAGTTTTTGCCCCAGATCGGTGAACTCCAGAAGATCTTCCAGCAGCATATCCGTGACGACAAGAAGGAGCTGATCCCTGCGGTGCTCGAAGTGCTCAGCGAGGAAGAAGCCGAAGCCGTCGTTGAAAAGGTGGAGGACGAAATGGCCAATATCGGTGAGATCAAGCGGATCGACACACGACGCGCGCAGCAGCAGGCGGAAGTCGTTCGCAAGGTGACCGACGAGGTGACCGATACGATGCGCGTCGGGGCCGAGAGCGCCCGAAACATCGTGCAGACCATGCAGGAAGCCATACAGAACAGCTTCTACGCTTTCTCGGAACTGACCCGATACTCATCGGGGCGAACCATGCAGATGCTCTCGCATCCCAAGGGAGAAACCCAGGATATGACCGAGGAAGCGACGCAGAATCTGCGTGCCGCCGTCCATTCCGGCACTGTCCTGGCGCGCGGCATCCAGGATGTCTCCCGCGAATGCTTCGAGCTGAGCCAGAAGCGGATGCAGCGCAATCTCGACGGGCTGAACAGTCTTGCACGTTGCCGCACGATGGCGGATCTCCTGGCCGCTCAGAGTTCGCTTATTCGGGACAATGTGGAGCAGACCGTCGACAACAGCCGCCGCATCGCGGAACTCGCAATCCAGATGGCGGATGAGGCAACCCGCAATGTGACGGTTCAGGTCGAGGCCGCTGAAAAGGCGATCCGGCCTAACAAGGCCGCTTGATCCAATCCCTCGACAAGTCTCCCGGCTCAAGGGCCGGGAGAAACTTTTCTGGTTCAACCGAGAAGATCGCGCAGAGTGCGCATAAACACTCTCGCACCGATGGCGATCAGATCATCCGGAAAATCGTAATCCGGATTATGAAGGCTCGGATGCCGTTCGCCTGCGCCCAGGAAGAACATGGCGGCGGGCGCTTTCGCGCCGAGATTCCCGAAATCCTCCGACGGCCGCATGGGCAAGTCTCCGCGGTCATGCTGAACACCTTCAGCATCGAGCGCCCGTCTCAGATGCGCCACAGCTTCCGGCGCATTCTCGCAATGGCGGAAAACATCGTCATAGGCGATCTCAAGCGCCAGCCCATGCTCACGCGCGGCCTCCGCCGCGAGTCTTTCGGCATCGGCGACAAGGCTGTCCATGCCGCCATCCGTCAGCGTTCGCAGCGTGGCCCATATCTCGCCATGAGCCGGCGCGATGCCGAAGGCGGGTTCGCCCAAACGGGCATGCGTTACCGTCACCATGGCGAAGGTTTGATCCATGGGCCCGCCGCTGCCGAGAGCTGTCAGAGCAGGCATCAGTCGGGCCATGGCGTTGGCGGGCGAAAGGCCCGTTTCCGGCATGGAGGCATGGGCGGTCTTGCCTGTCAGCGTGATGTGCATCCCGCGTGAGGCGCAGCTGACCGGACCTTCGATGAGCGCTACCTTGCCCAGCCTCATGCCCGGCAGGTTGTGAAGCGCGAAGACGAAGTCGGGTTCGATTTCGCGAAACTTCGGATCGGCCACGACGGCTGCGGCGCCCGAGCCATCCTCTTCCGCAGGCTGAAACAGCAGAATGGCGCGGCCACGCTGCGGACGCTCACGGCTGAGACCACGGGCGAGTGCTCCCAGGATCGCCATGTGCCCGTCATGTCCGCACAGATGGGCTTTGCCCGGCACGGCTGAGCGATGAGGAGCGTCCGATATCTCTTCGATCGGCAGCGCATCGAGTTCCGCCCGGAACATCACGGTAGGACCAGGCTCCCGCCCCTCGAAGATACCGGCGACGCCGTGGCCGCCGAGATCGGCAATAACCCGACCCGCACCCGAGGCCTTCAGAAAAGCTTGAACCTTGCGAGAGGTTTGGGCCTCCTCGCGGGAAACCTCCGGTATGCGGTGCAATTCGCGCCGCCATTCGGTGAGATCAACCACATCCTGATCGGTCAAAAACATGGCGTGCTCCCGCTCGGCTTCACGACGTTAGATGATCGCGCCGATCCGTCGACCCTCATCAATGGCCTGATCTGCCAGCCTCAGGGTCGAGGCTTGCGAACGCGCGCCGCAGATGAAGCCGCTCGGATGGCAGAAGACACCGTCGGGAATGCTGGCGACTTCGGAGAATGCTTCCTCCTGTAAGCCCCGCCAAGCCTCCGGCAGGGACAGGCGCTGACCGAAGGAATTGGGCTCAGGCGGCACCGTGCGGCAGTACCAAGAGGTCGAATCCTCATTGGGATAGATCACGAAGAGCAGGTCGTTGAGCCCACCTTCGAAGACCGCCTTCTCCCATGGCAGTTTCCGGTCGAGCACAATCACGCGGCGGTCTTTCGCTTTGCGCGCAGCCGCCATCACGAATGCCATGGCCTGTGCCTCGGCATGAGCCTGACGGCACGAACGCAGCAGAATGCCGTGGGCAAAATCGGCGGCGTCAGTGAAGGCGTCATCGAAGCTCTGGGCGGAATCCCATGTAGGGTTGAAGGCTTCGATCAGGAGGGACAGATGACCGGGGCTCGTGGGAGCAACGCCGTTATCCGCCTGATCGATGGAAAGGATGATGCTGGTATCGATATCCTGCCAGACCATCTCGACCGCATCGGCCGCGATGCCGGGCACGAATTGCTGAAGGGCCTCGCCGCCGTAATCGCGCCAGACCAAGCCGACCGAACTGTAGGGCGTGCCATCCGGCCGGCGCGGCAAGTCCCGCATGTGGTGGTCGTAGCGTTTGGTACCGGCGTCATAAACGCCACCGACATCGAAGACGATATCGGCCGAGGCTATTTCATCGGCGTCGCGGGTGCGAACCAGATCGAAGGAGCCGAGAGCGGCGCGCAGGACAACGGAGGCGAAGACGTCATCGGCATGGAAGGTTCCGCTATGGGTGACGACCTTCATGAAACCCTACCTCTACCCACCGGCACAACCCATCTCCTTGACCGTACGTGGGACTTAATCCCCTTGGAGAGCGCATATAACCTTAACCATGGGTCACAGGATAGCGCCCTGCATCATCGATACACCCTTTCTCGACATGTTCATGTCCCTCTTTCGGCTGACATGACCCTGGAAGCCATCTCTTGACCTTGCAACGATGGGAAGGCCTAGGCACCTCAAATCCCATCTTTCATTTCGGAGAGCCCTGATGAAATTACGCTATCTGACGCTGGCCACCATGATCGCAGCCCTGCCCTCGCTGGCCCTCGCGCAAGGGCATTCGCATGGCGGACACTCGACGCCGATGCAAACGCAGAGCTCGTCCGAAGCTCCGTCCACGAAAGCCTATCGCGAGGCCAATACCAAGATGCATCGCGACATGGACATCGCTTATAGCGGCGACCCCGATGTCGATTTCGTGCGCGGCATGATTCCCCATCACCAGGGTGCCATCGACATGGCCAAGGTCGTGCTGGAGAATTCCAAGGATGAGCAGATCCGCAAATGGGCGACGGCCGTGATCCGCGAGCAGGAGCGCGAGATCGCCGAGATGCAGGACTGGCTCAAGAAGAAGGGCTTCAAATAGGCCAGTGCTTCGTCATCTCCCTGCAGCATAAAACATTGGGGCAATTAGCCTTTTCATAAGGATCCGTTTGCTCTCGCCTTTGAGGTGTCAATGTGGACTTGGACCGTGTAGAGCTTGGCCATATGCATTCGACGACGATCGTCTGGTTCCAACCGGCGGGGTCGTGCGTTAACGAGCATTCCCTGCGGGCAAATGGAAAGGAAGAACCATGTTCACACTCACAATCAGCGATAAGCCGATTGCCATCACCAATGCCGAAGAGGAGGAAGCCCGCGAACTCCTTTTGAGCGAGGATTTCAAGGATGACCTCAAGGCCCTTGAGAGCGACGGCGCTCCCCTGTGGGACGGCTTCGCGAGCCTGAACGTCCGGGCCGCGACCGATACGGAGAAGGCAGAATTCGAGGACGCGGATTTCGACGACGAGGAAAGCGACGATGATGAAGATGATGGTCCCTACATCATGTTCCTCGTCGACGTGACCGACCCGGACGAATCCGACGAGGCCTGATCTCGCTAATCTTTTGAGGGCTGGGCGGTCTTGAGGATCGCCCAGCCCTTTTCTTGCGTGCGCCGCAAGCGGTGAGCATTAACGTCCCGCGAAGATTGCATCGTGGATATGCTGAGGCTCGGGCCTATTCTTCGACTGGAACCGCAGCACGCGGTAACCGCAGCCTTTCAGAATTTCATCGCGCCGGGCATCCCGCTTCGCATCGTGGGAGCGGTCGTCGAGCTCGATGATGGCGAGCACCTCCGTATTCTGAGCGATTACCCAGTCTGCGCGCGTGTTAGAAATCTGACGGAAAGCCGCCCAGAAGGCGCGGGATCCCTCCCTGCCATCGGGCCGGACGAGCGCCAGAAGCGGAACCTGCGGCCAGATCTCGCAATCCGGGCAGGCCTGGAGAATCCTCTGATAGAACTCGCGCTCGTTGGCCGTCATCACGGAGCAGCGCTTGAAGCGCGGACGCCTCGCCCACGAGAGGTAGAGCACGAGCAGCAGGGCGAGCACGGCGATGCCCGCGAGCCCGATCCAAGTTCCCTGTTCGAACAGCCGGTCCATATCACCCCCTAATGCCCACGCTTTCGTGAACTTATTAGCCGGTCTCTGCCGCGCTTCAAGTACAGTCGCATGAAACCGAGCCGCATGGTCCTGCGTCTTCTTACTGCCGAGTTGATGCATTGGGAGAACGTGAGATGGACCTGAATCGCCGCTCGTTCCTGCTGGGTGTTCCAGCCGCAGCCATTTGTTCCAGCCTTCCCTCCGGTCCCAGTTTCGCGCAGGCCGCGATCAGCCGGTCGACCTATCAGGCCATGTATGCGCCCATCGACGATGACATTTATCCGATCCCCGGCATCGACCTCACGCGCGTCGATCCGAATTACCTGCGCAAGGTCGTGCCCTATCAGACATCTGAAGCGCCTGGCACCATCGTCGTCGAGCCGCGAAGCCGCTATCTCTACCTCGTTCTGCGGGATGGCATGGCCGTGCGCTATGGCGTTGGAGTGGGACGTTCAGGCTTCGGCTGGTCCGGCAGCGCCGTGATCAAGACCAAGCAGGAATGGCCGGACTGGTATCCGCCCAAGGAGATGTTCGGCCGCCAGCCGGAACTCATGGAGCAGATGGGCGAGTTGCCCGGTGGCCCCGGCATGCCGGGCGGTCCTGGCAACCCGCTTGGGGCGCGGGCCATGTATCTCTGGCAAGGCAACAAGGATACGCTTTACCGGATCCACGGCACGTTCGAGCCCTGGACCATCGGCACGAACGTGTCATCCGGCTGCATCCGCATGATCAATCAGGACGTGATTGATCTCTACAAGCACGTTCCGGAAGGCACCAAGGTCGTCGTGGTCGGTTCGAGCCGTCCGAAACGCAACCAGACGGCTGCCCATCTCTGATCTGGCGAAAACAGGCCGTTTGCGCCTATTTTCGCCATTGTTGGCAGTCACATGTCTCGCAAGGGAAGCGGGACATAAGTCAACATGTGGGATATTGTTGCCCGACCGGAAAGGTCGCAGGGCAGGCGCGGGTCAATTCATGCGCCTGCGAACAGCCGCCACGCCATCAGGAAAAACATCCTCAATCTCTCGCCGGTCGCGGCCTGCACGGCCCTGCTGATGGCGGGAGCATGGTGGGCCACCGCTCGCGCGGATGGCGAAACGCGCACCCTCTCCTTCTTCCACACCCACAGCCAGGAAAGCACGACCGTCACGTTTCGCCGAAACGGACAGTATGACGAGCAGGCTCTCACTCAGCTGAACTGGTTCCTGCGGGACTGGCGCAACGACAAGCCTGCGAAGATGGACCCGCGTCTCTTCGACATTCTGTGGGAGGTTTATCGCGAGTCGGGCTCCCGGCAGCCCATCAATATCATCTCGTCCTATCGTTCCCCGGAAACGAACTCGGCCCTGCGGCAGCGGTCGAGCGGCGTGGCCGAGCACAGCCAGCACATGCTCGGCAAGGCGATGGATATCCGACTGCCGGATGTGGAGACGGAACGGCTTCGGGAAATCGCGATGAAGATGCAATATGGCGGTGTCGGCTATTATGCTTCATCCGCCTTCGTGCATGTTGACACGGGCAATGTGCGCGCATGGCCGCGCATGTCGCAGCAACAGCTGGCGCGCCTCTTCCCGGATGGCAACACGGCTCACCTGCCCGCAAGCGGCAAGCCCCTGCCCGGCTATGAGCAGACGCGGGTTCAGATCGCGGCTCGCAACGAGGCTCTCGCCACGCAGGCTTCCGCCGGTGGCGGCTCCGTAGGCAACCTGTTCGCCAATCTTTTCGGCCGGAAGAATCCGGCCCCAACACCTGCACCTGAGACGGTCGTCGCCTCGGTCGAGCCTGAAAAAGTTGTGGCGATCGAGCCGGTCGTCGTCCCGCTGCCTCCGCAGCGACCGAAGCTGGAAGCAGCCCAGGTCGCCAGCGCTGAGCCTGCCGCTCTCCTCGTGAGCAAAGAGAACGACAAGAAGGCTGCGACGCGCCGCATCGGACTGTTCCAACCTATCCTCGGCTTCGATGAGAGAGCTGCGGTTCGCTCCCTCTTCGAACCCCGGATCGCCCTTGCCGATAGCGGCTTCGCGCCAAGGCTCGTGGAGGATCTCAGCACGACGAGCTTCACCGGACCGGCCGTGAAGGCCCCGGTCGGCACGCAGGACATACCGTCCACCCAATGGGCGGATGCCGTCACACAGACGAACTGACCGCCTTCAGGCGGTGGCGGTCGCGAGAATGATCAGAGTGAAGGCCACGAAAGCCACAAGCCCCGCCCCCGCAAAGATCCAGAGCGAAAGGGGCGCTGCCTCCTCGACCTGAATGGGATCTGCCGCGGCAGGTTGAAGCATGGCTGGCCTGAGCGGCACGGGCTTCACGCGGTTACGATCAACTGCCGGGCGTTTGGGGAAAGGAATGATCTCCGCGCTCTTGCGAGGCGGCTGTTCGGGCGCCGGCGAAATCAGGCTGTCTTCCAGCTCGACCGCTATGCCCGATCCTTCGAGCTGCACCACGATCAGCGCGATCTCCTCCGCGCTCATCCTTTCAACGGGAAGATTGATCCGAAGGTCTTCGGTGGTGAGATGTCCCCGCTCGCGGCCAAGGACGATCAGGCGGTCCAGGAGGGTTCTGTCGAGTGCCGGCTGCATGAGGACATCACCTCAATCGTTCGGTTGCAGAGAAGCAGCCACGGACTGCTACGCATGGCGCTTTTCAGCCTAACGCGGCAATCTGCCGAGGTGTTGCACCGACCGGAGAAACTCGATGAACTTTTTTGCAGGCGAGGGTTAAATGAGCGAGGCGCGCTAGTTCTTCGTAGCGTTGGAGGCTTCCTGCAGCGCCTCCTTTTCCCGACGCACCTGTTCGGACAGCTGCTCGGCGATGGCGACGAGACGCCCCGCCGCCACATCCTTGCCGAGCACCTCCACCTGCCCCGCGAGACCGACGGTGAGCAAGGTTTCGAAAATGAGTTCGGCGGGCAGCCCTTTTTTGATCAGCTCGATGGCGAGCTTCTGCCACTGGTCGGACAATTGCCCTCGAAGGGCTGAAACATCGTTCGTCATTCCCGATCCATACACGATCCCGGCACCGCTGTCCCGCTTGAACCTTCAAGCCTGTCATGCAGCTTACATGGAACACTTCTAATCCACGTCCCGTCACAAGGACGGAGAAAAGAAAATGGACGAGCACAAGGCCCGCCTTCGCTCAAGCGAGTTGGAAGATTCCGGCGATATCGGCGTGAACCCCACGCAGAACCTCACCATGGGCGAGATCATCGCGACCCGCTTCAACCGCCGCGACCTGCTGCGCGGTTCGCTGGCCGTGGCGGCGATTTCCGCGACCGTCGGCACTCGTGCTCTGGCCGCCAATGAGCAGCCCGCCAAAAAGGCGATGGCCGGTACCTTCGACTTCAAGGAGATCGAGGCCGGTGTCGATCAGACCCACCACGTGGCCGAGGGCTATAATACCCAGGTGCTTCTGCGCTGGGGCGATCCGATCTTCACTGACGCTCCCGAATTCGATCCGATGAACCAAACGCCCGAGAGGCAGGCGCGCCAGTTCGGCTACAACACCGACTATATCGGCTTCATCCCGCTCAACGGTTCGAGCGACCACGGCCTGCTCGTCGCCAACCACGAATATACCAACGAGGAGCTGATGTTTCCCGGTGTCGGCGTGCAGGACACCAAGGACGCCAACTTCTCGAAGATGACCAAGCATCTGGTCGACATCGAGATCGCAGCCCATGGCGGCGCCGTCGTCGAGATCCGTCGCATCAACGGCCAGTGGCAGGTGGTGAAGGATTCCAAATACAACCGCCGCATCACGGCCGAAACGCCGATGGACATCACCGGCCCTGCCGCCGGCCATGACCGCATGAAGACCTCCGCCGATTCATCCGGCCGCAAGGTCAATGGAATGATCAATAACTGCGCCGGCGGCGTGACGCCCTGGGGCACGTGGCTGAGCTGCGAGGAAAACTTCAACGGCTATTTCTGGGGCAAGATGGCCGACGATCATGCCGAAGCGAAGAACTACAAGCGCTATGGCATCGGCACGCCGGCCTATGCCTGGGGCAAGTTCTACGACCGCTTCGACCTGACGAAGGAGCCCAACGAGGCCAACCGCTTCGGCTGGGTTGTCGAGATCGATCCGTTCGACCCGAACTTCGTGCCCAAGAAGCGCACCGCGCTCGGCCGCACAAAGCACGAAGGCGCTGCCGGCATCACCAACGGCGATGGCCGCTACGTGGTCTATCTCGGTGACGACGAGCGCTTCGACTACGTCTACAAGTTCGTGACCGCCGGCAAGGTCGACACCCAGAACCGCGCCGCCAATTTCGGGCTGCTCGACGAAGGCACCCTCTATGTCGCCAAGTACAACCCGGACGGCACGGGCACCTGGATGCCGATGATCCACGGCCAGGGCGCGCTGACCGAGGCGAACGGCTTCAAGAGCCAGGCCGACGTGCTGATCGAAACCCGCCGCGCGGCTGACCTTCTCGGTGCAACCAAGATGGATCGCCCCGAGGACATCGAGGCCAATCCGCAGACGAACCGCGTCTACGTCATGCTGACGAACAACACGCGCCGCAAGGAAGACCAGATCGACCCGGCCAACCCGCGCGCCAACAACGCCTTCGGCCACATCGTCGAGATGATGCCGGAAGGCGGCAACCATGCGGCGACTGCGTTCACGTGGGAAGTGCTGGTGAAGTGCGGCGATCCTTCGGTAGCCTCGGTGGGCGCGACGTTCTCGTCCGAGACCACCAAGAACGGTTGGTTCGGTATGCCGGACAACTGCGCCATCGACAGCCAGGGCCGCCTCTGGATCTCCACCGACGGCAACAACGCCAAGGCGACGGGTCGCGCGGATGGTCTCTGGGCGCTAGAGACGGAAGGCGAACTTCGCGGCACGTCACGCCACTTCTTCCGCGTCCCGCTCGGCGGCGAGCTGTGCGGCCCGTTCTTCACCCCCGACGACGAGTCGCTGTTCCTCGCGGTGCAGCACCCGGCTGAAGTGGATG
>NZ_JBFUMH010000157.1:0-12280 GCF_054049475.1 Microvirga sp. P5_D2
CCCGTACGCTGTGCATTGTTTTGGGCAATGCTGGTCATGAAAAGGTACTCCTGAAAATTGGCTGGCCAGAGCTTGCGGCCGATGGACAGAATCGGTAGACATGATAGTGTCGGTCCGGTCATCTAACCTTGCAAAATCAAATACTTAGGATGATGAGTGGTCAGTCCGTCCCTGGGCACCATTTTCCTTCCTAAAAAATTTAAGACTATTGGTTGCGGCCAAGATTGTGCGTGCCAGCGGGTTTCGCGCTCTGGTCCAAGACGGGAATTCAGCACCAATCTTGATACGGCTGTTGATATCGGGCTGGCCTGAACAGCAGCGCGAGCTATGAAATGCTCCGCAGAAGGGATCCCTTGAGGTGCGTGCCTATGCCTGCGCGTCCTTCAATAAACGGTGAAATCATACCTGGAGAGGTTAGCCTTATTCTCGATCAGGGCAATCTGGATTGCCGTTCGCGTGCCTGTGCCATCAGAGTCGTAGAGGAGCACGCCTGTGGCATTGTCGTAGATGATGTAGTCGTTGCTATCGAGCGCCTTCGTTCCAGGACGGAACCAGCTTGAACTCAACGAGCCCGTGCTTGCGAGCTTGGTGAAAATCGCGTTTTCCAGGCGGATCGTATCGTCATTGATGTTGAAGTCGACGATGACATCCTTGTTGGTCGTGCCTGGGTTCGTATCGAAATAGAAATTGTCTCTCCCAGTGCCGCCGATCAGAACGTCGCTGCCGCCCTTGCCATAGAGCCTGTCGTCCCCACCCCTCCCATCAATCAGGTCATTTTCTGCCGAGCCCAAAAGAGTATTGCTGCTGCTCGTGCCAGTGAATGTGCGGGTGGTCATCGGCTGATCGCTTGGCGGGGTGCCATCATGGTTGAACGTCAGATTGTAAAATGAGGTCTGCCCCCAGCCGGTCCCCTGCGTCTCGTTCACGCCGAGATATGTCCCGGCTTTGAAGTAGAAGACATCGCTATCCCAGACGTCGTTGATGCGTGTCAGCGAGGTATATGTCTGTCCATCGGCCTCGACACGAACGAGCAGATCATCKCCCTTGGCATGAATGGTGTAGGAAAAGCTTTCGTTGATCGAGACGTTCGGCTGCTCACCATTGGCATTGGTCAAATAGAACGTCGTGGCCGTGTTGGTCGCGCCGGCCTGACCATTCACGAAGTAGATTTTATTATTCTCCCAGTAGAGGCGTACAAGTTCATTATCGAGGCCGTGGATCTGGCCGACAACGATGCGCCCGGCGACGCCGCTGAACTTGATAGGGGCCTGATCAATCTCGAGAGCCGCGGCCATGAAGCCGCCCTGTTGCAGATTCCAGGCGGCTCGCACGGTGCCATTCATCTCCAGCAATTCCGAGCGGGCATAATTGGAGCCGCTGGTTGTTGCTCCCTCGACCGGTGCGGCGAAGACCATGGCTCCATCCGGACCCGTGTAGAAGTAGGTCGGGTGCTCGTAGCCGATGAGATTCTTCACCTCCGTCGCTGTGCCGCTATAGCCACCGTTTGAATCAATCGGCAGCCCGATCTTCCATTTCGTCAGGTCGAAATTACCGCTTGGTGGGAGATCGGGATTGAGCGTCATGGTTGCTGCCTGAATGTTGCAAAGCACTGTTGCCCTGAGGGCAGGCTCAGATCAGTTCTCTGCCGTGAAGGACAGTGATCGATGCATTGAATGGATATTCTGCCAATCTCCGTATGAAAATGACTAAAAAGAGCTATATCTTTGAAAATAATCTTAGGTTTGCTTTCGTGTGCGTCCAATTTTGACGACAACGCAAGCTGTCTTAGATAATAAAAAGACAGATATTCCTACAAAATGTCTTGGCTGATAGATTTATTCTAAGAATAACATCCGGTGCGGCTTCTTATGCCACCGCAATTGCCATTCGACCCGGGAGCTGAATCACTCTATGGCCTTGAGCACAGCCAGTGAATGGATCATCTGCGAGGTGGAATGGTCGGCCTGTGGCGCGTAGACCAACTCCCAGCCGAAGGAACACCCCAGAGATTCGGCTTGGTCTTGAGCGAGGGCAAAGGTTCGCTCGCCGCGATCCTTGCGCTGCTCGCCTTGGCGCTCGGCCTCCGTGGTCGTGGTCAATTCAGGGTCATCGGGGTCGTCATCTTCGGTGCCAAGATAGATCGTGACAGGAGCCGCTAAGTAGGCCTGCAGTTTCTCCTGCTCGGTGGCCCCGCTATAAACACCGCCCATGCCGTAGGGCGCCGCCTCGCCATCCGGGTAGCTGCCGAGCAACGGCAGCACATAGGTCGAGGCATTGGCGATGACGATACGTTCAGCCGCGATTTGCTCGAACGCTGCCACGCGCGACAGAAACTGCCCGCCCGCCGAGTGACCCCAGCACCAATATGGCAGTGCCGAGGCTGCCTCTTCCGTTCGCACCCAGTCGGCCAGGAGCGGGACGAAGCGCGTGGTCCATTGGTCGGCAGGCTTGAGGTTGCCGGAAGCATCCAGCACGCCGCCGAAATGGTAGTCGTGATTGGCAAACCGGTCTTTGTCGAACAGCGGCGCGGCCACCACAAAACCCTCAAGGTCGGCTAGATCGATGGCATAGTCACGGTAATGCTCTGCCGTGCGTGAGGTGCCGTGATAGACCAACAGGATGCCATTGATCTTGCCGTCGGGCTTGTAGGTGTAGACGTCGAAGGTGACCCCATCGAGGGTTGCCTGCATCAAGCCGGAGCCATCCGGGATCATGATCGCGCCTCCACGTTGCGAGCCAGGATAATCTGACCAAGCTGTAGGATAGCGGCAGAATACGGGAATTCCGCAATGAGGCATGAGCCGGAGCGTTGTCGTACTCCGCAATAGTCGCAGCGGATGAGGTTCGACCTCATGGTTGCTTCCGTCTCGCCGGATCGAGATGCGACAAGGACGAGGTTTCCTGAATCGTCTTTGGAGCCTGTGTTGAACAAAAAAAGGCCGCGGCTGGACAAGAACCGCGGCCTTTGATGGGCGTGCCTTTCGGCTTATTCAGTCACAGGTATCTTGATGACTTCTCGGCCGCGCACCTTGCTGTAGATCCAGGTGAAAAGCGGGAAGCTCCAGAGGAGGATCACGACGGCGCCGATGCCTGCTGCGATGGGGCGTGAGAAGAAGCCCAGCAGGTCGCCTTGCGAGATGATCATCGAGGTCAGGAAGTTCTGCTCGAGCATGGGCCCCATCACCATGCCTAGGATGATCGGGGCGATGGGGAAGGCGGCCCGGTGCAGGACATAGGCCAGAAGGCCGAAGCCCGTCATGACGATGACGTCGAACATGGAATTGTTCGCGGCATAGGCGCCGACCAGGCAGAACACCATGATTGCGCCGTTGAGATAAGCCCTAGGCACGCTGAAGATGTAGTTCGCGGCACGCACGGCGAGATAGCCGAACGGAATCAGCAGCAAGTTGGCGATCAGGAAGATCAACATCACGGCATAGAAGTTTTCCGGGTTCTGCGTGAAGAGCTGCGGGCCCGGATTCAGCCCCTTCATGAACAGGATGCCGACCGCGATCGCCGTCACAGCGTCTCCGGGAATGCCGAACACCATGGCCGGAATCCAGGCTGACGAGAGAGCGGAATTGTTGGAAGCGCCAGCCTCCACCAAGCCTTCTTCATGGCCTTGACCGAACTTCTCCGGCGTCTTGGAAAAGCGCTTTGCCATGGCATAGGAGATCCAGGCGCCAAGATCGCCGCCTGCGCCGGGCAGGGCGCCGATCACTGTCCCGAGAGCGGAGCCCCGCCAGAGATTGACCTGGTACTTTTTCAGGGTGCCGTAGATGCCGTGATAGGGGTTCTTCACATGGGTCGCGGCGACGAGACTTTCCGTTCCCGGCTTGTAGCGCAGCAACTCGCCGAGCGCGAAAAGGCCGATCATGGCAGGCACGAAGGAGAGGCCGCCGCTCAGATCGAGATTGCCGAAGGTGAAGCGCGCCGTGCCGGTCAAAGGGTCGGAACCTACGGTCGCGATGGCGAGGCCGAGGAACAGTGAGAGAAAGCCCTTGATGGCACCGCTCGAACTGACGAGCGCTGCGCAGGACAGGCCGAGGACAGCGAGCCAGAAATACTCGAAGCTTGAGAAACGCAGGGCCACCTTCGCCAGGGCAGGCGCCGTGAAGGCCAGCACGATGAAGCCGAACAGACCGCCGATGCAGGAGGCGACGATGGAGATGCCGATCGCCTGGCTGCCCTTGCCCTTCTTGGTCATGGCGTAGGCTTCATCCGTATAGGCTGCGGATGAAGGCGTTCCGGGAATCTTGAGAAGCGCGCTGGGAATATCGCCGGCGGTGATGGCCATGGCGGTGCAGGCGATCACGGTCGCGATGGCCGGGATCGGCGACATGTAGAATGTGAAGGGCACCAGAAGGGCGACGGCCATGGTCGCGGTGAGGCCGGGAATGGCGCCCACGAAAAGACCGAAGATGCAGGAAACCGTAATGGCGAAGATGGACTCTGGCGTCACCACCATGCCCATCGCTTTGATGAGATGATCCATTGTGCCCGGTCCTTAAAACAAGCTGGCGAGGGGCAGCGGCACGCGCATGACGTGAGCGAATAGATAGTAGATCAGGAGCGTCAGCGTCACCGATGCGATGGCCGATCCCCACCAGGTGGCGCGTCCGGCCCACGTCACCGCAAAACCATAGAGGGACGATGTGATGATGAAGCCGAGATAGGGCATGAGCAGGATCACGAGCACGAGCCCGCCCAGCAGAACCGTTGCAAAGAGCGGCGATCCGTGGCTCTCGTCCTCGCCGCCGACCACGCGAGCGCCGAGGCGTGCATGGCGGATTCCAGAGGTGCTCAGCAAAGCGCCGAACAGGATCATGACAGCACCGCAGATCGTCGGCAGGAGGCCCGGCCCCACGGGCGTGCCGGGGATCATGATCTGAAAGTCTTTGGAGCTATAGATCAGCCCCAAACCGCCGATCACGAAGGCCAAGCCAAGCCCGACATCCACCATGGGCGGAGAGCCCACCTCCGGAGAGGTGGGCGTGTTGCTGTCCTGCGCGGAGGTCATTTCACGAGTCCCGCGGCCTTCAGGCCATCGCCGAACTGCTTGTCCTTGGCGGCGAGATAGGCTTCGAAATCTGCGCCGCCTTCGAAGGTCACACCGAACTGACGGTCGGTCATGAACTTCTTGTATTCCTCGCTGGCGACCACTTCCTTGAGCGCGCCGACGAGCTTCTTCGTCACGTCTTCAGGCAGACCTTTCGGTGCCGCCAGACCACGCCAGCCGCTGATCGAGAATTCGATGTCCGACGCCTCGGCAATGGTGGGCACATTCGGGAAGTTGGGATTGCGCTTGGTGTCGAGGGTGGCTAGCGCGCGGATCTCGCCGGCATCCATCAGCGCCTTCGCTTCCGACATCTGGACGATGGCAACCTTGAGGGCGCCCGAGGTCAGAAGCTGCAGGGCAGGGGCCGCGCCTTCGCTCGGCACCCAGAAGGCGCCCTTCTGGCCGGCGGCTGCTACCATCGCGGCATAGGAAAGGTGATTGACGCCACCCTGGTTCGCGCCGCCTGCGGGGATCGTTGCCGGGTTGGCGCGGATGGCATCCACCAGATCCTGAAGAGTCTTGTAAGGCGCGTCGGCCTTGACGAACACGGCGCCGTAATCGGCATTGTAGAGCCCGATCGGCGTGTAATCCTTGTACGAGATCGGCGCCTGGTTCAGCCAGTGGAACATGGAGAGTTCGGTGGTGATGTTGCCGAGCGTGTAGCCGTCGGGCTTGGCGCGGGCGATCTCAGTGTGACCGATGACCGAACCACCGCCTGTGCGGTTGATCACATTGATTGGCTGGCCGAGTTTTTCCTCGAGGAGGCGGGCCACAATGCGCGCCGTGCCGTCCGAACCGCCGCCTGCTCCCCACGGCACGATCAGCGTGATGGGACGCTCGGGATACTCGGCGAGCGCCGATCCGAACGAGAGTGCAAGCGCGAGGCCGGCGGCAAAAAGAGTCTTGGCGGTCTTCATTGATACTCCTCCCTGAGAGCGATGCGAGCGGCGCGATCATTGGGTCGCGCCTGTTGTCTTGGGCGTGTCAGCACGCATGCTGTCCGCATTCCGAATATCTATCCCGCTTTGCAGGACGGCTGTCAATCGCACCAGTGCCGCCGTTTATTCCGGCACTACATAGGTTACTATACGAAAGTCTCAGTTATCGCTGGATGAAAGGTGGGGGATGCATAGATCAGGCGGAATACACCCTCCGCTTATGCTTTGCCCCTGCTTGCAGTGCATGGCAGGGGGATGAGACGTGCGAGCGGCGCTTGCCACAGCCCGCGCGGCAACTAACTTTGAATGGGCTTTTGCCGGAAGGCCGGCTGCATGCGCCGAATGGATCGGCGTTGCGAAAAGCGAACTCGATCAGCAAGGATGACCAGACATGAAGGCCGCTCTCGTCGAAGCAAATGGCGCTCAAATTCCTGCGATAGGACTTGGAACATGGAAGCTGCGCGATGACGAGGGCGCCGAGGCGGTGCGCTGGGCCATCGAGAGCGGTTATCGCCACATCGATACGGCTGCGCGCTATGAGAACGAGGACGCGGTCGGCGCAGGGATTCGCGCTTCAGGCTTGCCCCGCGACGAATTGTTCGTCACCACGAAGGTCTGGCACAGCGAATTGAAGGCCGATGATTTTCGGCGCTCCGTCGAGGGCAGCCTCAAGCGGCTCGGCCTCTCGCATGTGGACCTTCTGCTCATTCACTGGCCCAATGCCGATATTCCTTTGAGCGAGACGCTCGGTGCTCTCAACGAGGCCAAGACGCAGGGGCTCGCGCGCCATATCGGCGTGTCCAATTTCTCGGCGCGGCTGGTGCGCGAAGCCGCGCGTCTGTCGCGCGAGCCGCTGGTGGTGAATCAGTGCGAATATCATCCCTATCTCGACCAGACGAAGGTACGTGAAGCCTGCCGCGAGAACGGCCTTGCCTTCACATCCTATTGCCCACTCGGAAAGGGCGACCTCGTGAATCATCCTGTGATCCAGGCCATTGCGGCCCAGCATGGAAAGACGGGAGGCCAGATCATCTTGCGCTGGCATGTGCAGCAGCCGGGGACTGTTGCAATTCCGAAATCGGGCAATCGCCAGCGCATCGCCGAGAACCTGGATGTGTTCGATTTCGCGCTCTCCGACGAGGAGATGCGCCGCATCTCGGGCCTTGCCCGTCCCGACGGCCGCATGGTCCGGCCGGGCTGGGACATGGATTTCGAAGACGCGGCGTAAGCGCCAGCCATCTGCCCTTTCCCATGAGGAAGGCAGGGTCTCAAGGCATCTTGAAAATATGCGTATTCCGAAATACGGTATTCACACCCGTATTTAGGGTTACATACATGAATGCCTCGGTCCGAGGGCGCTTGGCGCCCCGGGCCAGATGGCCAGATGTCAGGGCGGAAGGCGCGCAATCGCATGAAAAAGTTGATGAATCACGCGTCCACCTATGTGGACGAAATGCTCGATGGCCTCGTCATGGCCAATCCGTCCCTCGTCAGGGACGGCTCCGCCGGGCGGGTCATCCGCCGAGCCGAGCCGATGCGCAAGGGCAAGGTCGGCGTGGTCTCGGGCGGCGGCTCGGGCCATCTTCCGCTCTTCACCGGCTATGTGGGCCCCGGCCTTCTCGATACCTGCTCCATCGGCAATGTCTTCGAGGGTCCAAACGTCGATTCCTGCATGGACGCGATCCGTCTCGCCAATGGCGGCAATGGCGTGCTCTGCCTCTATGGCAATTACGGCGGCGACAAGATGAACTTCAACATGGCGGGCGAGTTCCTAGCCGATGAAGGCATCGAGACGACGACGGTGCTCGGGACCGACGACATCGCCAGCGGCGGGCCCGAGGAGCGCGACCGTCGTCGCGGCGTGGCCGGCATCATGTATGCCTACAAGGCCGCAGGCGAGAAGGCGGAGCGGGGCGCTTCCCTGCAGGATGTCACGGCTGTCGCTGCGAAGGCCGTCGCCCGCACCCGCACGGTCGGTGTCGCGCTCGCGTCCTGCCAGGTGCCGGGTGCTGCGCAGCCCACCTTCACCATCGCGGACGACGAGATGGAAATGGGCATGGGCATCCATGGCGAGCCGGGAATCTGGCGCGACAAGCTGAAGCCCGCCGACGCCATCGCGGACGAGATGATCGACCGGCTTCTGGCCGACAAACCCGACGATGCGGGCAGCCGCGTCTCGCTTCTGGTGAACAGCCTCGGCGCCACGCCGCTGGAGGAGCTGTTCATCCTCTACCGCCGCATCGCGCAGCGGCTGGAGCAGGAAAGGATCGAGATCGTGCAGCCGCTGGTCGGCCGCTACACCACCTCCATGGAAATGGCCGGTGCGTCCGTCAGCCTGTGCTTCACCGATTCCGAGCTTGAGGAACTTCTCGCGGCACCGGCCTCATGCCCCTTCTGGAGGGTCGGCTGATGGGTTTCAAGGTTCAGGAAATCGCAGCCGCCATTGCGAGCGTGAAAGCTCGCATGGCAACCCTCGAACAGGATCTGAACGCCGCCGATTCCCAGCTCGGCGACGGCGATACCGGCGGCATGCTGGCTCGCGTCGTCGACAGGCTGTCCGAGGAGAACCTGGGCGCGGTGGACGATGTGGGCGTGGCTTTCTCCACGCTCGCCCGCGCTGCGGCATCCTCCACCGGCTCGAGCCTAGGCACCTTGCTGGCAACGGCGCTGATGACCATGTCGCGCTCGACCAAGGGGCGGGCGGAAGTGCCGTGGTCGGAGCTCGGTGATCTGCTGGCAGCGGCGCGGGATGCCATGCTGGCGCGCGGTGGAGCGAAGCTCGGCGACAAGACGGTGATCGACGGTCTCGATGCGATTGCCAATGCCACGCGCGGCATTGATGACCGTGCAGGCATCGGTCAGGCGGCCAATGCGTCTGCAATCGAGGTGCTGGCCCGCTTCCGCGACGAGCCCTGCCGCATGGGCCGCGCGCGCATGTTCGGCGACAAGAGCCGTGGCATGGACGATCCCGGCATGCTCGCGCTGGTGCGCCTGACCGAAGCGGTTGCGGCCTGATTCAAAAACGAAGGGCGTCGGTATGGGCGCCCTTTTCATTCATAGCATTTTTCGGCGAAGTGGCTCCGGTTCGCCGTTCAAAAATGCGGCAAACCAAGGAGAGAGCCAGTGAAACTGGCTCTAATGATTGTAGCCCAGCCTCTGGGAAATCGAGTTGGCGTGGTGCATCACCACCTTCGCGAAGTCATCGACTTCTGAAATCGGCAACTGCCACGCGGGGCCGCTGATCGAAAGACCGGCAAACACCTGACCTGCCTGATTGCGGATCGGCGCGCCGATGCAGCGCAGGCCCGGCTGATGCTCGCCTTCGTCGATGGAGAAGCCGCGCTTGCGGATCTTCTTCAGCTCGGACTTGAGCGCATCGCCCTTGGTGATGGTTGTATCCGTAAAGCGCTGCAGGCCGCCCGCGATGAGGCGATCCACCACCTCGTCGGATTGATAGGCGAGAATGGCCTTGCCCACGCTGGTGCAATGGGCCGGAGCGTTCTCGATGAAAGTCATGCCGCCGGAGCTTTCCGAGGCCGAATCCGCGCGCTGGATCACCACCGCCCGCGAACCGTCGAAGACCGCGAGATGCACGGATTGCCCGCTGATGCGGCGCAGGGCATCCACCATGGGGCGCGCCTCGCGGTGCAGGTCCAGATTGGAAAGCGCGACGCTGCCGAGTTCGAACAGCTTCAGGCCGAGGCGATAACGGTCGCGCTCCTTGTCCTGATCGAGAAAGCCGACATCGCGCAAGGACGCCATCATGCGGTGCGCCGTCGAGCGGGGCAGGCCGGTGCGCTGACAGATCTCGGCCAGCGAGAGGTTGCGGTCGTTGACCGAAAAGCAATCGAGCACGCGCACGAGCTTAGACAGCGATTTCAGATTGTCGTCGGCGCTGCGCGAGCTTTTCGCTTCCTTGGCGGCTCCATCCGCGCGAGGTGTCCGGGGCTTGGCGGCTGTCGGAGCGCGTGCAGTTCCTGGCTCGACGACTGCACTGTCTGCCGCTGCCTTTCCTTTCGCTCGCGTTATGGCCATGAAGGCGTTCCCTTAAAGTGCCTGGTTCTACTTTGATTATCAGGGATACCAGACTACACGAAGGCAATCGCAGCAATCAATCCCACATCACGGGATTATAGCGACCGAAACCCGCCGGTCAATTCTTAGCTGCTGAAACCAAACAATAATTCCCTCCAGCCCTGCATCGCCCGCTCAAATGTCAGGAATCATGGCCTTGCAAGCCAAGGACAAGCCCTGCGCGCAACCGTCACATGAGGGCGGGGCAGGGGGCCAGCTTTACCGACCGATGTCGGTGAACCATGGAAAATGATCCGAGAGCAAGGCCCGTTTTTTATCGGAAGCAACGACTAAAGCTGCATGAGATCGGCGTGCTGACGACTTGACACGTAACGTCAGGTGAGCAATCTTGCGGGAAGATATCCCACAAAACGGGATAACAAGAACAATCAACAATCTCCGTGCTCCTCCCCGTGCCTTGTATCGGGGAACCGTGTTCGAGGTAGGAAATCGCCGTGGCCCGACTTGAGATTCACCAAATCCCTAAGAGCCTTGATGCCGTGCGTCTCATCGCTGGTGGCGAACTCGTCGTTCCTGTCGGCGCCTCTAGCACCATGATTCTCGACACGACAGTGGGCATTGTCTCCGCTGTTCCGCCGACAACCGATCTGGCGAAAAGCGGCGACTGCATCAGGCTTAATGCGGACAAGGCCGACATTCATCTGTTCCACCCTCAAACCGGCCAGTGTTTGGCGGCGTAACGGACAAACCCATCTTCGCCGCTGGACCGACCCATGGGGCGGCAAGGTCATCTTCACACAAGAACCCTAGAAAAGGTTGTGACATCATGGACGAGAAAAAAGCAGTAGAACTGAAGCAGCGGCTGCGCGGCATTCTTCCGCCCGTAACCATGCCCTTCGACGAAGCGGGCAATCTGGTTCCTTCCGCCATCAAGGCGCAGATCGACCTGATGGTCTCCAAGGGCGTCAATGGCGTAGTCGCCGGCGGCAGCACGGGTGAGGGCCAGACGCTCTCGACGGAAGAGTTCTACGACGCGATGGTTGCGACGCACGATGCGGTCGAAGGCCGTGTTCCGTTCGTAGCGGGCCTTATCGTCAACTCGACCCGCGAGGCGATCGACCGCACGAAGAAGCTGAAGAACCTCAAGGTCGAAGCCTTGCAGGTGACCCCGGTTCACTACCTCTTCAAGCCCGACGCGGAAGCCACCATCGAGCATTTCCGCGCCATCTATGAAGAGACCGGTATTCCGATCCTCATCTACAACGTCATTCCGTGGAACTATCTCTCCGTCGACCTGATGCTGCGCATCATGGACGAAGTGCCTGGCGTTGTCGGCATGAAGCAGAGCTCAGGCGACCTGAAGTCTCTCTCGGATCTCGTGCAGCGCGTTCGCCCGACCAGCATCGTGCTCAGCGGCATCGACGCCCTGCTGTATTCCGGCTTCTCGCTCGGCGCAGACGGTGCGATCTCGGCTCTCACTTCGGCCGTCCCCGGCGTGACGGCGCGTCTGTTCGACCTTGTCAACAAGGGCGAGCATCAGGAAGCGCTGAAGATCCACTGGCAGCTCAACACCCTGTGGAACTCCCTGCGTCACGACAACCTTCCGGCCTGCGTGAAGTACATCCAGCACCGCCAGGGCCTGCCGCTGTTCCACCCGCGCGCGCCGATGGAGCGCGTCACGGAGGCCCAGAAGGCCGGTATTGACAAGGCGCTCAAGGGCCTGATCGACTGATTACTAGAGTGAGGACACTCGGGCCTCTCCAGGGGAGCAAGATCCCAGCTGCTCTGGAGCAGGCTTCAAGACAGTCCATCGCGAGAGGCGGAGCGGTCATTTGACCGCTTCGTCTTTTATGGGCTTCTTCAACAAGAACTCGGATCTCTCGCGTCTCAGCGGCACAGAGGTTTCCCAAGTCAACGTAGTGGCAGGTGCAGGATGACGAAGAATTACATCGCGGGCGAGTGGGTTGTGGGCTCCGAGGCCGCGCCCAACATCAATCCCTCCAACACCCACGACATCCTCGGCGAGTTCGCCCGCGCCTCCGCGGCCGAGGCCGAGACCGCCATCGCCGCGGCGTACGACGCCTTCCCGGCCTGGTCGCGCTCCTCGATCCAGGCCCGCCACGACCTCCTCAAAGCGGTCGGCGACGAGATCCTCGCCCGCAAGGACGAGCTCGGCCGCCTGCTCTCGCGCGAGGAGGGCAAGACCCTGCCCGAGGGCATCGGCGAGGTCACCCGCGCCGCCCAGATC
>NZ_JBFUMH010000158.1:0-12181 GCF_054049475.1 Microvirga sp. P5_D2
ACCTCGACCACATCAACGGTCTCCAACGGAACGGCTCCCGCACGATGGTTGACCATGGCATGGCTGAGCAACTGGCCGGCAAGCCGGGACAGTTGGTCGACACGCTCCTGCACGCGTGTGAGGTGTTGCAGTCCCTGTGGCTCCATTGGCTGACGCGACAGAAGCTGAAGCTGCGCCTTCAGGGCCGTCAGCGGCGTGCGGATCTGGTGGGCGGCATCGGCGATGAACTGCTGCATCAGATCCATTCGGTTCTTCAGCCGCGTGATGAACTCGTTCGTGGCGGACACGAACGGGCGCAGCTCACGGGGCGTGCTGACAGTGATCAGCGTCACGTCATGGGGGTCCCGGTCCCGAAGAGCCGCTCCGACGCGTCCAATCGGTCTGAGAGCATACCGGATCGCAAAGACGGCACCGCCGAGGGCCAAGACGCTCATGACGATGATGAGTGCTACCGCACGCAAGGTCAGCTCACGAGCCAAAGCCGTTCGCGCCTCCGTGGTCTGGGCCACGACCACATCAACCCGTCCTTGGACGGAAGGGTCGGAGAAGAACCGGCCGACCTTCGTCACGCGGACATCGGCCCCCTTGAACCATCCGTCCCGGGCTTCCGGACTGGCCATCGCGGGAGCATCGCTCTCCGGCGTTGCAAGATCGGGGTAGCCGGTCAACGTGCGCCCGCCAGGATCGACGATCTTGTAGAAGATCCGGTCACGCTCCGAATTTGCCAGCAGGTCGAAGGCCGATACTGGCAGTTCAACGGTCAGCGTTCCTCCCTGCACGGTGAGCGCTTCCGCCATTTGGTACGCCGCACCAACCAACAGACGGTCGTAGACGTCATTTGCAGCCGCACGGGCGTAATACCAAGCTGCCGTGGTCAAGGCAGCGGCTCCCGCCATCAGCACCAGCGAGATGAGGACGATCAGGCGGGTGAACAGGGATGGTTCACGACGGGCCATGAGGAACCATCTGATAGCCGAAGCCCCGGACCGTCACGATCTCTGCGTGTGCGCCATGGAGCTTTTTGCGCAGGCGGCCGATGTAAAGCTCGACTGCATTGAAGGAAGGGGCTTCCTCGTCGAAGCCGAAGACCTGGTCCAGCAAATCCTCCTTGCTGAAGACCCGGCCAGGACGGGAGGCCAGTATCTCGAGCAGTGTCACCTCGCGCCGGGTCAGGTGCACCTCGCGCTGTCCGACCCGAACGGCACGGGCAGACCTGTCGATGCAGATGTCACCGCACTCGAGCAGGTTCGTAGCCTCGCCATGGCGTCGCCGCATCAGGGCTCGGGCCCGGGCTTCCAGTTCCCGAAAGTCGAAGGGCTTTACGAGGTAGTCGTCGGCTCCGATGTCGAGGGCGCYCACCCTGTCCTCGACCTCGGACCGGGCAGTGAGCATCAGGACCGGGGTTGTGCTGCCGATGGCTCGAAGGCGTTGCAGGATCGAGAATCCACTCCGGCCAGGCAGCATCACGTCCAGGATGATCAGATCGTACATTGTTTCGTCGAGCGTCGCTGCCGCTGCTTCCCCGTCAGTTTCCCAATCCACGACGTGACCGATCCGGGCGAAGTGCTCAACAATCGCCTCCCCCACGTCGCGAGTATCTTCGACCAAAAAGATGCGCATGCCTTCCGTCACCTCGGATGACAGGTGAATGACAGGTTCCGACCCTACGGTACCCAATAAGCTCGGGCCACACCGAACGTAAGACCAAGATTGTAACGGGATGAAACGATGAGAATGCGCCTCCTCCTGGCACTTGCATGCGACCCGACCGATGCTCGGACGGGCGTCGCGGCACCTGCCCGTGAGCACCAGAACCCATTACCCGGTTCCGAAAGCCGCGCGGTTCGAGCCGTTCCGAACATCATCCACCTGTAACACAACACGATTTTAGCTCCTCCATGCCGGAGAGAGTTCATATGGGAGACAGGAAATGTCCTTAGATCGTCGCAGCTTTAACAAAGCCCTCCTGGCCGCCGCCTCGGCCAGCCTTCTGCCGACGTTGCCGGCATGGGCGCAAGAGCTCAAGAGCCTCAAGATCATCGCTCCCGCCGGTCCCGGAGGCGGATACGATCAGCTCGCCCGCGCGGTGCAGGATGTGCTGATGAAAGAAAAAATCGCCACCAGCGTGCAGGTCCAGAACGTGCCGGGTGCCGGTGGCACCATCGGCCTGGCCCAGTTCATCAATTCCAAGGATCGGGACCCGTCGCTGATGGTGGCCGGCTTCGGTCTCGTGGGCGCCCCTGTCATCAACAAGTCCCCGGTGACCCTTGAGCAGACTACTCCGCTCGCCCGCCTCCAAGGCGAGTACCAGCCACTGTTCGTGGCTGCCGAGTCGCCCATCAAGACCGTCACTGACCTGGTCAACAAGTTCAAGCAGGATCCGGGATCCGTCACCTGGGGCGGCTTTGCGCATGGCTCGCCCGACCACGTCCTGTGCGGCCTGGTCGCCAAGGCGGGCGGCGGTGACGTCAAGAAGATGAACTACATTCCCGTGGGAACCGGTGGCGAGATGCTGCCGCTGGTGATGAACGGCAAGATCACCGTTGCCACCGGTGGCCTCAACGAGGTCGCGAGCCAGTTCAAGGTGGGTAAGCTCCGGCCCATCGGCATCTCGTCGCCGGAGCGCCTGCCTGGCATCGACATTCCGACCTTCCGGGAACAGGGTGTGGATGCGACGCTCGTCAACTGGCGCGGCCTGATGGCTCCTCCCAATGTCAGTGCGGAGGACAAGCAGGCCCTCGAGGCGGCGGTCGCCAAGCTGGTGCAAAGCGAGCCCTGGAAGAAGCTCCTCCAGGAACGGGAATGGGTCGACCTCTATATGCCTTCCGCCCAGTTCGGGACGTTCATCAAGGAGGAGCAGGCTCGTATCACGGCAATCCTGAAAGAGCTTGGCCTCGGCTAGAAATCGAGTGTGCAGCCAGCTCATCTGCAACGGCTAGGGCGGGCCGTCTCCGGCAACGCTCCGGATTGATGAGCAATGGTTGATGCCAGCGGATCAACGTAGCAGGCGAGCGCGCTGAGGGTGCCGCCTGCTGCGGAGGACTAAAGACACCGAACATCGCCGGGCCCCAAACCACAAGGCGTCAACCCGCGGCAGGATGAAATGGAATGTCCCGGGGACTGACGAAGTCCTCGGGAGTGTTTCCTGATCCCTGAAAGACGCCGGCTCAGGTTGTGACGGCCTCTTTCAGTAGTGCATGGATCATGTGGCTCCGAGGTGAGCTTCTAGGCCAGAGCACGCCAAGGTCGCGAACGGGCGCTTCGCCCGGGAGAGGCAGTTTGGCGACCTTGATGCCCTCCGGCCAAGGCTTAGACCACTCGGGCACCAGCGAAACGCCGAGGCCCTGATCAACGAGGACGGCGATGGCCTCGAGGGAATCGAGTTCAAGCCGCTCCCGTGGCTGGATCCGCATCCGGCTGAGGTAGTTGTCTGCCAGTTGTCCGGACCAGAGGGAGCGGTCGTAGCGGATGAAGGGCTTGGTTCTCAGGAGCTCATGCGGGTCAGACCCTGCCAATGCCATCGGTGCGAGCACGATGTAATGCTCGCGCCTGATGCTCTCCCACCCGAATGTCTTGGGAAGTTCGAACTGCGGCTCGAAGACCAACGCCACATCGAGATCAGAGTTGGTGAGCCTCCGGTAAAGGTCGGCGGAACTGCCCTTCGCAACGGATATGTCCACATCCGGATACTTCTGGGCGAACGCGAGTAGGATGCGGCAGAGGATCCCCGACACCGCACTGACTGCCACGCCCAGCCGCAGTTCTCCGCTCAGGGTTTCCTCGTGGCCGATCATCTTGAGGTCCCGCAGTTCATGCAGGAAGCCCTTTGCGCGGGCGGCGAGAGTCAGTCCGGCCGCAGTGGGCTTGACCGTCCGTCCGGACCGCATGACGAGCGGGAAGCCGATCTCGTTCTCCAACGCTCGAATGCGCAGGCCGAGAGCGGCCGGGGTCAGGTTCAATTGACGGGCGGCCTCGGCAAGAGAACTGCTCTCCACCACGACGAGGTAGCTTTCCAGGAAACGCGTATCCATCGTAAAGGAAACCTACTGTCTGAACTTAGTTTTACTGTTCTTCCGCACTTGGCGCCGACTGGTCATAGTGCATCCCGTCCGGTCCTGACAGGACCTAGCCGAGCCGTTGCGGGACACCAGACGCAACCCGTGTCTTTGTCAAGCTTCCTCGCACCACGAATGTGGCGGCCAAGAGCGTTCGAGGGGCCTTGGCACCCCCACAACTGGCGATCGCAGCGGCCTGACCGTCGAAGCTGACGCGGATCAAATCGTGTTGGCCCGTATTCTGAAGCATCAAGCGCGCTTGAGCGGGCCGGCAGAAGCCTAGCCAAACGTCGAGAGGAAACAAACCATGGTTAAGACAGTACCCAATWCAGCCCACGCGCTGGGGCAAGTGTCCCGCAAGAGGACTGTTGGCGGCCTGCGCAAGCTTGCCCAGTGCCTCCTGTCCGTGGGTGTGCTGGCCTTCGCGGGCTCCGCTTACGCCCAGGAGTGGAAGCCGACGAAGCCGATCCGGCTGGTCGTGCCCTATGGGCCCGGCGGAAGTTCCGACATTATCGCTCGGGTCATGGCCGCGGAAATGTCGAAGGGCTTGGGCCAGCAGGTCGTCGTCGAGAACAAGGCCGGTGCCTCCGGCGTGATCGCGATGCAGGATGTCGCAGGGGCGGCTCCCGATGGGCATACGATGGTGCTGGGGCACGTCGGCACGCTTGCCGTCAACCCGACGATGCTGCCGAAGATCCCCTACGACAGCGACAGGGATTTCGCGCCGGTGACCCTGCTTGCCAAGGTACCTGTGATCTTTGTTGTCAATTCCGATGTTCCTGCCAAGGACCTCAAGGAATTTGTTGCTCTGGCGAAATCCAAGCCAGGCGAGTTGAACTATGGCTCCGCCGGCAACGGGAGTGCGGGACACCTCGCCTTYGAGCAGCTCAAGCTCGCCACGCAGACCGACGTGACCCATATTCCCTACAAGGGAACCGGAGCGCAGATGACGGACCTCCTCGCCGGACGCACGGAAGCCGCGTCGGCAGGATTGCCGCCCTTTCTGCCGCACCTGAAATCCGGCAAGCTTCGCGCCTTGGCAGTCGGTACGTCCGAGCGGATTCCGCTGCTGCCGGATCTCCCCACCGTCGCTGAGCTGGGCTACCCCGGGTTCGAWAGTTCCCAGTGGTTCGGCCTGCTGGTACCGGCCAAGACCCCCGAGGCGGCGATCAAGAGATTGAATGAAGAGGCCGTGAAGGCACTCGCGTCGGCGGGCGTTCGCGAGCGGCTGCTCGAGGACGCCAGCATCCCGGTCGGGTCGAGCCCCTCCGAATTCGCCACCTTCATCAGCAGCGAGCGTGCTCGCTGGGGCGAGATTGTCCGCAAGGCCGACCTGAAGGCTGAATAGCTCTCTCGCAGGCCACCATCAAACTTGCCGTCATCCCCTTGGTTCCCGCCTGCTCGGCCGGTGCATTCGATGCTCCAGCCGAGCCGGCGGGCAAGAACCCGGGCCGGCAGAGTGCGCCTGCCTTTCCCCAAATCCTTGAAGAGTTGAACCGATGGATAACGCACTGAACGCACCCTCATTGACCGAGGATACCCTTGCGCAACTCGCCACGGACGCCTTGCGTGGTCTGGGCCTCAGCCAGAGGGATGCTGCGGATGCAAGCAGAATCCTGGTGCTCGCCGACCTGTTCGGCGTCACGACTCATGGCGTCAGCCGGATTGAGTCGTACGGCGAGCGGCTCGAGATCGGTGGGATCAAGCCGCAGCCGAGCATCCAACTCGAAAAGGTGGCGCCGACGATCACCCGGATCGACGGCGACAACGGCGTGGGACCGCTCGTCGGATATCGTGCGCTTGAGGCCGCCATGGAAGCCGCCCGCACGCATGGCGTCGGCATCGCCTTCGCACGCGGGAGCAACCACTTCGGTCCGGTTGCACCCTACAACTTCATCGCCGCCGAAGCCGGCTTCGCAAGCATCATCGGCAGCAACGCGACCACCACGATCGCGCCCTGGGGTGGGAAGGATGCCCGTCTCGGCAACAGCCCGGTCGGCTTCGGCGTGCCAAACCCGGGCGGTGATCCGATCATCCTCGACATGGCCATCAGCGTCGCGGCGCGTGCGAAGATCCGCAATGCTGCCAAGAGAGGCGAGTCGATCCCATCGACTTGGGCGACGGACAAGGACGGGAAACCGACGACGGATCCCAAGGCTGCCCTGGATGGCTTCCTCCTGCCCATCGGAGGGCACAAGGGCTACGGCCTGGCCTTGATCGTCGACCTGTTCGCCGGCGTTCTCTCCGGTGCCGCTTACCTGACCCACGTCAAGTCCTGGGTCGATGCCCCGGACGAGCCGCAGGATCTGGGCCACTTCTTTTTCGTGATCGATACCCGCACGCTGGGCTCGACGGACTGGCTCGCAGGGCGCATGAATGATTTCACCGAGATCCTGCACTCCACGCCCGCCGCCGATCCCGCCTCTCCAGTGCTCGTCCCCGGGGAGATCGAGATGCAAAAGCTCGCGCGACAGCGCCGGGACGGGATCACGGTCGATCCGGAGATCCTGTCGCGGCTGCAAGCCTACGCCGCCCGTGCCGCGTGACGGGGAGCGGGCAGGATCTGATCGGCACAAGATCGCCGCAGCCCGCTCCGCGACTGCTCTCCGCCAGGCATGAGACCAACGGCAAGGCCCGGAAGACCCGCTGAGGGCCTATGGGCCTTGCCATATGGCGCAATCGAGGATGGAAACGCCAAATGTTACGAATTCGGAATCCGAAGGACTTCTGGGCCGGCGCGGTCTACACGCTGTTCGGGCTTGCCGCGGTCGTCATTGGGAGCGGCTATTCGTTCGGCACCGGCACCCGCATGGGACCAGGCTACTTCCCGACGGTCCTGGGGAGCCTCCTGACGGCTTTCGGTCTCCTGGCGATCGGCCGCTCCTTTCTGCGGGACGGCGAGCCCGTGGGAGCAATTGCCTGGAAGCCCCTCCTGCTCGTCGTCGGGAGCACCATCGCATTCGGTTTGCTGCTCAACCGCACCGGTCTCGCGGTAGCGCTTCTAGCCCTCATTCTCGTGAGTGCGCTTGCCAGTCAGCATTTTCGGTTCGGATGGCGGGCCTCTCTCGCATTAGCCGGACTGATCGCCTTCTGCGTCATCGTGTTTGTGAAGCTGTTGGGAGTGCCACTGCCTCTCGTCGGCACTTGGTTCGAGATGTGAGGAAACCATGGACATTCTCGCTAATCTCGGGCTCGGCCTGGAAACGGCCTTCAGCCTCACCAACCTCTTCTATTGCTTCATAGGCGTCTTTCTCGGGACCGCTATCGGCGTCCTGCCCGGACTCGGGCCGGTCGCCACGATCGCGATCCTGCTCCCGATCACCTTCGGACTGCCACCGGTTGCCGCGCTGATCATGCTGTCGGGCATCTACTACGGCGCCCAGTATGGGGGGTCGACGACCGCGATCCTGGTCAACCTGCCGGGCGAGTCGGCCTCGGTCGTGACGGCGCTCGACGGCTACCAGATGGCCCGTCAGGGCAAGGCCGGCCGGGCGCTCGCAACGGCGGCTATCGGCTCGTTCTTCGCCGGCACGGTCGCAACCGTACTTCTTGCCCTGTTCGCTCCGCCGTTGGCCGACCTGGCATTGGAATTCGGCCCGCCCGAATACTTCTCGCTCATGGTCCTTGGCCTCGTGGCCTCAATCGTGCTCGCGCACGGATCACTGCTTCATGCCCTCGGCATGATCGTGCTGGGGCTGCTGCTCGGGTTGATAGGGACGGACGTCAATTCCGGGACAACCCGATACACCTTCGATGTCCCTCACCTGGCCGACGGCATTCAATTCGTGGTCGTCGCCATGGGCATGTTCGGCTTGGGCGAGATCGTCGGCAATCTCGAGGATGAAGGCACGCGTTCGGTGCTGGTCAAGCGCGTCACCGGCCTCATGCCCACGCGCGAGGACTGGAAGCGGATCACCGCGCCCATCCTGCGCGGTACGGTGCTCGGGTCCGTGCTCGGGATCCTTCCCGGAGGCGGCGCGATGCTGGCATCGTTCGCCTCGTATGCCCTCGAGAAGAGGGTGTCCAAACATCCCGAACAATTCGGCAAGGGAGCCATCGAGGGGGTGGCCGGCCCAGAGTCCGCCAACAATGCCGGCGCCCAGACCTCCTTCATCCCGATGCTGACCCTCGGCATTCCGTCCAATCCCGTCATGGCCCTCATGATCGGTGCGCTGATCATCCAGGGCATTCAACCGGGTCCGGCAGTGATGGCGGAGCAGCCGGCGCTGTTCTGGGGACTGATCGTCTCCATGTGGATCGGCAACCTTCTCCTGCTGGTGCTCAACCTACCGCTGATCGGTCTCTGGGTACGGATGATCGCCATCCCCTACCACTTCCTGTATCCGGCCATTCTCGTCTTCTGTGCCATCGGCGTGTTCAGCCTCAACAACTCGACGCTCGACGTGTACCTGATGGCGGCCTTCGGCTTCCTCGGATACATCTTCCGCAAGCTCGACTGCGAACCGGCGCCCATGCTGCTGGGCTTCATCCTCGGACCGATGATGGAAGAGTATCTCCGTCGCACGCTGCTGCTTTCACGAGGAGATCCGACCGTTCTCCTCACACAGCCAATCAGCGCCGCAATGCTGCTTGTAGCGGCCGCCTTGCTCGCTCTGGTACTTGCACCAGTGGTCCGCAACACCCGTGAAGTGGCCTTTCAGGAGGAAGGATAGATGCAAGTGGAGAAGCAGGGTGCGCGTGGGGCGCTGGCTCCGACCGGACAACTCCGGGCCGCCATTGCAGTCGGCAGCGCTAGTTCTGCCGTTTGGGCAACCCGGGATTCGCAATCAGGTAAGCCGCGCGGCGTTACCGTGGGCATCGCAGAGGAAGTGGCGGGCCGGATCGGCGCTCCCCTGGCGCTGATCGAGTTCGCGAGTTCCGGAAAGATCATCGAGGCGGCGGACGCTGGCCAATGGGATATTGGCTTTGCTCCGGTCGATGCCGAAAGGAAGAAGGTCGTTGACTTCGGCCCGAATTACTTCCTGGGCGAAAGCACCTACATGGTCCCGGATGGAAGCCTGATCGCAACGATCGAGGACGTGGATCAGGAAGGCGTCCGGGTCGTTGGCGTCGAAGATACCGCCACCATTCGCAGCAGCCGCAAGACATTGACGAGAACGACGGCCGTTGGCGTCGCTGAGTTGGATAGGGCCTTGGCCATGTTCCGCAGCGGCGAGGTTGACGCGCTCTCCCTCGGAAGGGAGTCGCTGCAAAGTATCCTATCCCAATTCCCTGGTGCCAGAATGCTGGACGGGCACTTCCATGCGGCTGGGGTGGCCGTTGCTGTTCCAAAAGGAAATGTCCGCGCGCTGAACGCAGTCAGCCACCTCTTGGAGGAGATGAAACGTGATGGCACATTGCGACGCATCTTCGACACTCACGACATGACCAACGCAGCGGTCGCACCCCTCGGCTCACACTCATAGCACCGGAAGACAAGCACGGCTCAATGGCTTTCGGTCAGTTGAGATGCGGGGAACCGCGCCTGTCTTGCTGCTCCTGCGGCGCGGGAAGCGAGTTGGGCGATGGAACCTCGCGGTTGCGGATGTGCTTCAGAAAGAGGTGCGGGACAGACCGTACTCGGAGGTCGGGTGACGCGCGACGGGTGTAGCTCGGTTCCTCCCTACGCCCGGCCGCAACAAAGGCTTCGTCCCGGATATCTCATGAACCCGACCCAAGCCCCTGTTTCCCTCGTATCGCTCTTTCTCGTGTTCTTCCGCGTGGGGCTCTTCAGCTTCGGCGGCGGGCTTTCGGGCTGGATCTACCGCGAGGTGGTGACGCTGCGGGGCTGGATGAGCGATGACGACTTCTTCTCTGGCCTGGCGCTGTCTCAGATCCTGCCAGGAGCCAACGTCACAAACCTCTCGGTCTATATCGGCCAGCGCCTGCGTGGACCCTCTGGATCAATTTGCGCTCTCATCGGTCTCGTGATCGGTCCCTTCTTCGCAGTGATCGCCCTCGTTACGGTCTATGCCCAGCTTGCCACGATGCAATGGATCCAGGACGCCATGACCGGGGCAGCAGCGGCCGCCATCGGGCTCCTCTTGGTCGTTGCCGTGAAGGGTGCCTACAGCGCGAGCCGCAGGCTCGTGCCGTTCCTGATCCTGATGACAACCTTCGTGGCCGTGGGCCTTCTGCAATGGCCGCTGGTGCCGGTGGTGCTGGGGCTCGCGCCTGTGTCCGTCGCCTTCGCGTGGTGGCAGGCCTCGTCCGATGCGTGAGAATGCTCTCTGGTCCCTGATCGTCGTCTTCGTGCCATTCTCACTGGTCTCCATCGGCGGCGGCCCCAGCATCTTCGCGGGCATCCAGCATCAGTCCGTCGAGGTCTATCGCTGGGTCACCGCGCGCGAGTTCATCGACCTGTTTGCCATCGCGCGGGCGGCGCCTGGTCCGGGCTCCATGCTCGTGACCCTGCTCGGCTGGAAAGTGGCAGGCTGGACCGGCGCCATCGTGGCAACGCTCGCACTCTTCATTCCATCATCGCTGCTCTGCTATGGCGTCACGAAGATGTGGAACCATTATCGCGGTCGGCATTGGCATACGGCTTTGGAGAACGGGCTTGCGCCTATCGGAGCCGGGCTGATCCTTGCCGGCGTGTTCGCAATCTTCCGGGTTGCGGGGGCAGGCATCCTGTCCTGGGTCGTTGCCGGCGTGGCTGCCGCCATCCTGGCCTGGCACCCAAAGCTCAACCCGCTGCTCCTGCTCGCGGGCGGTGCCATCGCCTTCGCGGCTTGGCACGGCATGGTCCCCATCAGTTGAGTCCGGTTGCCGGCGTGGCAAAGGTGTGGGTGGATCCTGCCCTGTCACCTCAAGGCTTGGGCTTTTCTCTTGTGAAGACTGCCGCGAAATGGCTGGCATGGCGCAGACGCGGCTGATCGAGAATGGCCGCTGTTGGCACATTTGCGAAGTAGACCGAATGTCTGCTGGGGAAGGGGACAACAGACATTCCTGAGGCATTCGCAATTTCCTCGGATGACCCCAAGAGGTCCTTCCGTAGACTGCGGGCACGGACCCTCCTGCCCTGATTCCAGGGTTTCAGCTGATACCCAGCTTCAGGCAACGGGATCGCTGTCGCACTGGCATTCAGCTCCTGCGCCGCGGCCTTGTTCGTGCCGGGCACCGCAGCATCGGCCCAGCAGGCGAAGCCCAATGTCGTGTTCATTCTCGCCGACAACCTCGGCTAAGGCGGTGAAGAGCTGCGCGGAGTGCCGACGGGGATGTCGCATTAACGGGGAATGCTGCTCTATACTCGGCAATGGCGAATTCTCACCCCAGGGAGAATCAACGACTTGGGCTGTGCAAAAGCGGATCTCGCCCGGTCTCCAAACGGTCTTACTCAGTTAATGTGATATTCCCGTAATGGCCTGGCGCGGATGCCGGATGAGATTCTCGCGCCGTACGACGAGAGCGCCTGCGTTCAGTTCGGCAAGCTCGTCCGGGAGTACCGCAGCAGCCACCGGGTGGAGGCGTGGATCGCCCCGTCGGCGGCGAAGTGAGACGCCTGAGTGTTTAGCAGTCTGGGCCAATAGCTGACGCGAGCGGCGCTGGATCGACGGTTAGCACGGTGAGTTCCTCAGGAAGGGCCCAATGCTTTTCGTTACGCTTCACGGTGGCAAGCCCCAAACAGACCCACACAAGAACAATGTGCACGCCCACGACAAGGACGGGAAGAGAATCACTCCCAGTGTGCTGCGGGACAGCGGAGCAATCTTGCTGGATGAACTTCGCGGCATCTATTTGGTCGGCAAGTACCTCTACGTGGTAAATAGCAATAGACAGGAAAACAGCGTACTTTGCTACAAAGGGGCGGGGGCTCGGTACAAACTCGTCAGCACGTTAGTTTCGAAGCAAAGCTGCAAAGGGATAGAGCATCCCTTCGATATAGCGTTTGACGACGCGGGCTACTGCTACGTCTCAAGCCAGGACACCAACATCGTCACTCGCCTGATTATCTCCGCTGACGGCACGAGCGCGACACCGGCTCCGCAAGCTCCAGCGCTGCCCGCAAGTGGCACGTTCTACCCTGGCACTTTTGTAGCTTCCAGCGTGGGCAACCTGGGTTCAACGACTACGCCGATGAAGACTCCGGCTGGGCTGGAATCAGTCTCTTAAACACATCTCAGAGC
>NZ_JBFUMH010000159.1:0-12119 GCF_054049475.1 Microvirga sp. P5_D2
TCGCAATGCGCTGAGCCTCGGCTCCAAGGGGGTTCAGACCTCCATGCGCATAGATGATGAGGTGCTCATAGCCGAGATTGTCGTTCGYGTCGGCCTTGGTCAGGCGCGCGACGGTCTCCTGCATCTCGGTGTCTGTCGGCGAACCGTATTTGCCCGACGTGACAAGGAGCCCGTCATCGATGTTAATGAAGTGTCCGATGATGTCGGCTCGTGTCGGCTCGGCGTAGCCGAAGAGACCCGTTGTGCTCGTTGGCGTCGCGCCTGGGGTGGCCCCGAATGCAGACGGTGCGCGGACACCGAGCTGCAGAACCCATGCGTCCATGATCGTGTTCGCCCAGTCCGCATAGGTCCACCTCGCAACACCGTTCACGCCCCAGTCCGCACCCCAGGAATTCAGGATCCAGAAGCCCGTGTCGTCGTATCCCACGATGGCGAAGGCGTGACCTCCAACGGGATCGCCGCCGGGCTCAATGAGATCGTCCTTCGGGGCCTCCCAATGCGAATGGATTTGCGCTGACGCGTAGATCACGCCGATCTCATTGAGTGCGGCGTGATAGTCGCTGATATCTGGCTGGAGCCGGAAATAGGCCCCCAGGCGTGTGTCCCGCGCCTCCTTCGCCATGACATAGGTGAGCGCCCAATCTTTGATCCCAGGTTTGTCTGGCGCAGTGGTATCGGTGCAAACGCCGTTCTGGTAAAAACCTTTGATCGCACCGCGCAGGCTCGATCCTTCATAGGCTGAGCCCTCCCATTCGTCGTTGCGCTTCGCCATCTCATAGAGCATGCGCGAACTCACCGGCTCCGGCCGGTCGGGACCGATTTCCCGGCACTGCAGGAAGTCGATCACATGTGCTAAGGCAAAGCCCGTGCAACTTGAGTCCTTGCCCTGATCCCGGACGGGAAATGCAATCCTCGGGTAGATGCCGGGATGGAGGGATCTCAAGTGAGGGAGATAGATGCGGTCCCGGATGTCGGGCATATCGGGGAGGATGTCGAGCACATGAGGTCCGAGCTTCTTGCTTGCGCCGGCGAACTCACGATTGCCAACCCGAATCCCTGTTGGGATTGGCGTCGTGGACGTTCTTGCATCGCTGGGAACGTTGTCAGATGTAGCCGCAGGCGCCGACCGCGGGGAATTGCGGATGGGGGCTGACGGGGAGGAGGAAACATCGGATCCGCCGATTTTACGCGATCCCTTGCCGGAGTTCGATTGGGCTCTTGCTCGCGCCATCATGACACCGCAGAAGTAGATCGCCCCCGCAATATCATCTCACGCTCAAACGTAGCCGTCGACCCAGGAAACTTGGTTTTCCAGGAGACCGCAAACAACTGTTTACCTGCTGGCTAAATCAGCGCGTAACGCCCCCGCCTTGCGCTCCTCACAGAGCAGACACCGGAGACATTTCTAGCGAATGTCCGGATGGCACTTCTCGGACATACGGCTTTAGTCAGCTTACGCCGCCTGAGCAGACCTTCAGCAAGGGCAGGGGACTCCAGCGGCAGACCCATGAGGCTGGAGAGGAACCGAAATTCGTCAGGCTCCGGCTCACGATGGGCACGACTTGTTGGTCACCGACGTGACAGGATGATCTCGGATGTCTGCTGGATCGGACCACCAGGCGTGAGGTTATCCGCAACCGTAATGCGGAGCATACCCCGGCCGTCGTTCCGGATCACCATCGCGGCTTGCGTGTCGCCGTTGACCGGGCGCGGCCATTCGATCCTGAGGTTCACGGTGTCGCCGTTGCGCGTGCCAGAGAGTTGAGCCGGACCAATCCGGGAGCCGGTGTAGGTGCCACGATAGGTGCCGGAGCGGGGATCGTAGGCCAGATCAACTCCAATTTGACGCGTGAAGACAAGGACGGCGCGGCAATTGCCCTGTGCGCTGATCCGGTTCTCGGCAGGGTTTCCGGTTACCGAGCAGGTCACCTGCCGCGGCTGAGAGTGGCCCTCGCGCTGCACCGTGCCGGAGCCCGACCAGTTGCCGCGGAAGCGCTCGAGAAAGTCGGTCTCGGCCGCCAGTGCGGGACTCCAGGTGAGTGCGGTAACGGCACACGACAGGATAGCGGCTACGCTCAGACGGTGGGCGGCGGTGCTCATGCGGGCGTCTCCTGTGCCCTCGCGTCAACGTCAGCTCTCTGCCTACGTTCCCGGACCGCCGTGGCAAGCCGCTGACCCTACTGGCAGATGCGATAGCGGTCGCTCGATCCATGCTGCTGAATGTCGACATGGAGATGGTCATGATGGGCCTCATCCGAGCCGGGTCCCAGGATCGTGGTGAACCAGCCACACCCTGCGGTTCTAAGCGCTGCGAGCGCCGGGTCGGGCGCTGCTCCGGCCTCCGGCTTGATCCGCAGCGTGGAGCCGTTCACAAGCTCAAAACCGGCAATGTCGATCGCAAGACCCTGCGCGTGGGCTGACAGCTTGCCCACCGCCGCCCCGTTCCGGTTACGGCATTCGAAGCCTGGCCCGGTGCGAACGGCCTTCAGCTCGGCTCCCTTGATGCCCGCCACGAGGGGAGCTACCAAGTCCCCGATCCAGCGTCCCAGAGGGCCTGCGAACCGGCAAGCCAGAATGGGCTGGTCGGTGAGCCGGACAGCCGCCTCTGTCCGTGCCGGAACCGGAACAGCCTTGAGCCGAACTGGGGTCTCGATCCGGCAGAGTTCGTTCGAAACTTGGGGTGGCTCCGCGAGTTCGACCTCAAAGCCGGCAGCCTTCAGCCCGGCCAGACAGGTGTCGGCCTCCGAGGTGGTTGAGGGTGCATCCGTCACCGGGATGGCTGGAGGCTGGGGCTGCGGGGCAGGCGGCGTGATAGGCAATGGCGCCTCCGCCGGCCGCGGTGGCGGGAGGGGCGGCATGGCCTGCGCGAGAGCGGCCTGCGCGATCATAACGGGAATGACGCTCGCAACGGCTTTGCCCAGCATGGACTCCTCCGGCCCCCGCGATTCAACTCGAAGCCGAGCTGAAGGGTTGCAAGTGTCCAAAACGGTTCAGGAGGCCCAGACAGACAGCATGAGCTAGAAACTGCACCAGCAGGAGCCGCATTTGATAGGCCGGATCGCGTCTAGAGGCGCTTGTGGTGCTATACCATGCGATACCTCTTGTGAGAGGTAGCTTCGAAGGAAGTGTCAAAGTGGAGGGAACCATGTCGAGATCACCAAGCGGACGCCGGCCGGCTGATCCCTTGAAGGCTGCTGAGGCAGCCTTCAAAAAGGCGACAGCCCAGCCGATTGAGGGCCCGCCCAAGGCTCCATCCATCCCGGGTGTGAAGGAGACTGTCACCCTGCGGCTTGATCAGGATGTGCTTGAGCACTTTCAGCAGGACGGCCCGGGATGGCAGGAGCGCATCAATGCGGCTTTGCGCAAGGTGGCGGGCAAGTAAGGACCTATCTCGTGCAACACGCAATTCCTGTTCCGGGCAAAGCGATCTGGATCGCCCTGTTCCTGTTAGGCGTCACCGGAGCGGCCGCCCAAGATCCTCGGGCGGTTCACTACACCTGCGAGGATGGGACAAAGCTTCAGGCCACGTTCTCTCCCCCGAGCACCGCCATGGGATCAGTCAAGCTGGTCTATGCCGGATCCTCGACCGAGACGATGCTCCCGCAGGCCGTCTCTGCAGACGGAGGCCGCTATACGCAGGGCGACGTAGAGTTCTGGGTCAAAGGGAAGGGGGCAACCCTGACCCGAGCGGGACAATCAACAAGCTGTCGCATTAGCAGCTAGGCTCACCTTCCGGCTCGCTGGTCGAATGTCTCCGAGTGAAAGGTGAGCGGACCTTCGCGACCCCACGCTTAAAGGCTATCTTTGACCCGAAGCCGACTCTTTGAGCCCACGAACCTTATCGGCGGAAATAAGGTTATTCCAGGTGTGTAGCAAACCGCTTCGTGCAGATCTGGAACCGAGCGAGACGGAAGATGACAAGTATTCGCGAGGCACTGATGAATAAGATATGGCGTGGTCATGATCCCTTCCTGAACTTTCCGGACCGGTTGTATCGGCAGGATCATCAGGGCTGGGGTTCACGCCATCCATATCTCACCGATGCTATTGAGGCGCACAGCCCGTCGATCGTCGTCGAAGTCGGCGTGTGGAAGGGAGGTTCCGTCATCTCTCTCGCTTCCAAGATGAAGGCAATGAATATCGATGGGGTTGTGATAGCGGTCGATACCTGGCTCGGAGCATGGGACCACTGGACCAATGATGAGTGGTTCGCCCATCTGAATTTCAGCAACGGCTTTCCCTCCATCTACCATACATTCGTTGCAAATATCATTGGGGAAGGGCTGCAAGACTATGTCCTGCCTCTGCCGCTCGACTCCGTGAATGCTGCAAACGTCATGCGATATCACGGGGTTCAGGTTGACGTTGTCCACATAGATGGGGGCCATGACTACCATGCCGTCACGTCGGATCTTCGCGAATGGTGGCCTATGATCCGACATGAAGGCGTGCTTATCGGAGACGATTACCCTCACTGGCCCGAGGTGAAGAAAGCCTTCGACGATTTCTTCACCGCGCAGGGCAAGTTCCCTTTTGACGTCGATCCTCCAAAGTGCCGGATCATCAAATAAATCTTTCCTCCGACAGCGAGTAGCAGGCATCGGTTACCATTCCGATGCCCTGCCAAGTATTGACTTCACCCGGCAATAGTCCTCCAACTCACCGGTTGGTCAGCGACATGGCCGCATCACCATAGCGCTTGCCGGCGAATTTTTCCGGCGCCAGCATGTCGCCGAGTGCCTTCAACTCCTCCGGTGAAAGCACAATATCCGCGGCGGCGACGTTCTGCTCCAGATGCGGGATTTTCCGTGCGCCAGGAATGGGGACGATGAAATCTCCCTGGTTGATCACCCAGGCAAGCGCGAGCTGCGCGGCCGTCACGCCTTTCGTCACCGCCATCTCGTTCAGCATGTTCACGAGCGTGGCATTGGCGGCCATGTTCTCGGGGCTGAAGCGCGGAAGCGTCCGCCGGAAATCGTCGGTGCCGAAATCCTCCGGCTTCTGAATCTTGCCCGTCAGGAAGCCGCGGCCGAGAGGGCTGAATGGCACGAAGCCGATACCAAGCTCACGGCACGTGTCGAGGACTTCGCCTTCCGGATCGCGGGTCCAGAGTGAATATTCGCTTTGAAGAGCGGAAATCGGATGGACGGCATGGGCGCGGCGGATTTGGGCGGCTCCTGCTTCTGAGAGGCCCAGTGCGCGCACTTTGCCCTCCCGCACGAGTTCCGCCATGGCGCCGATGGTTTCCTCGATCGGCACCTGGGGATCGACGCGGTGCTGGTAGAACAGGTCGATCACATCGACCCCGAGCCGCTTCAACGATGCCTCGGCCACTTCGCGAACATGCTCCGGACGACTGTCGAGGCCAGCCATGGCACCGGCGTCCTTCTTGCTTGTGTCGATCCGGAAGCCGAACTTGGTGGYGATCACTACCTTGTCGCGGTAGGGCTTCAATGCCTTGCCGACCAGTATTTCGTTTGCGAACGGGCCATAGACCTCGGCAGTATCGAAGAAGGTGACGCCGAGCTCGACGGCCCGATGGAGCGTGCGGATGGACTCCTGCTCATCCTGACCACCATAGGCGTGGCTCATGCCCATGCAGCCGAGTCCGATTGTCGAAACGGTAAGGTGATGGCCGAGCTTCCGTGTCTTCATGAGTTAGTTCCTCCTGTTTCGCTTCGTACATCCACGGGCAAGCGTGGCACGCCCGGGCTTATCTGGTCTTCCTTCTTGGCACTCCGTCGGCTGTGCCAACCTCGCCCAGACGCATCTCTATCCAGGCCGCTTCCTTCTTCAAGAGCGACGCGATCTCCCGTTGCCGCGTCTCGCTCAATCGGCTTTCGATGGCGGCAATGGAGAGCGCACCGGCCGGTCGGCCATCCGCCCCGCGAATGGAAACCCCGACACCCCATGAACCGGAGAGAATCAGGCCTGGGTTGAGCGCATAACCCTTCGTCCGGGCTTCCTGAACGAGCATGCGCAGTGCTGATGGCGCATGGCGGGGATATTTCTCGGCTAAGACCTCGGCGTTTGCGGCCAGGACCTCCTCCACTTCGTGATCCGGCAAGGCAGACAGCAAAGCAAGACTTCCGGCCCCAACCCCCAATGGGTGTCGGTCTCCGGCGTGAAGCGCATGGATTCGGATCGGGTAGGGGCCTTCCTCGCGATGGACGCAGATGGAATACACGCCCCTTGGGACCGAAAGGAAAGCCGTGTCGCCCGTCTCCTGGCTCAGCCGTACGAGAGAGCGGAGAGAGATTGGATGGATGCCGAAGCGAGTGCTTGCGATGTTGCCCAGAACATAAATCTCGGGTCCGATATAGTAGCGCCGTGTTTCCGGATCCTGGTCGAGAAGGCCTGCTCTTACGAGGGCTAGAAGCATTCTCCGGACGGTCGGTTTGGAAAGATCGCACTGTTCGACAAGCTCCGAGAGGCGGGCACCATGCGGCCCCGCCCGGCCAACGAGGAGAAGCAGGGTGGCGGCACGGTCGATGCTTTGAGCGCCGCCGGCAGCAGCGTCGCCGATCACCTGCACAGCTTTCCTGGCTGACGTGCTCTTGAGATATTCCATAATATGGACCTCTCGGACTTGGCCGGCTTGTTATCCCGAGCGGAAACAATAAGCGTTTGACAAATCGAAATCCAGACGTCTTCCTAACGTCAAGAAATAAGAAGGTCCATGAGATGGACCCAAAAAATCCAAGGAAACGCAAAGGTCCTGTTGGGGCCTGACCAGGAGGTATATATGATCATCTCTCGTCGCCGTCTGCTCATCGCCGGCTCAACCGCATTTGCAGGCGGTGTTGTGGGAGCGCCGTTCGTCGCACGCGCCCAGCAGGCCGAGTTCACCTACAAATACGCGAACAACCTGCCGACTGCGCATCCCATGAACGTGCGGGCTCAAGAGATGGCTGCGGCCATCAAGGCCGAGACCAATGGTCGCTTTGAACTTCAGATCTTTCCCAGCAGTCAGCTCGGGTCCGATACCGACACGCTCAGCCAAGTGCGCTCAGGCGGCGTCGAGTTCTTCACACTCTCGGGCCTGATCCTGTCGACGCTCGTGCCGGCCGCCTCCATCAACGGTGTGGGCTTTGCCTTCCCGGATTACGCTTCGGTCTGGAAAGCCATGGACGGAGACTTAGGCGCGTATGTCCGCCAGCAGATCGCAAAGGCGAACCTCGTTGTCATGGACAAGATCTGGGATAACGGCTTCCGCCAGACCACGTCCTCGGCCAAGCCGATCAACACGCCCGACGATCTGAAGGGCTTCAAGATTCGAGTGCCGGTCTCGCCGCTCTGGACATCGATGTACAAGGCGTTCGAATCCGCGCCCACGTCGATCAACTTCAACGAGACTTACACGGCTCTTCAGACCAAGGTCGTCGATGGTCAGGAAAATCCGCTGGCAATCATCTCGACCGCCAAGCTGTATGAGGTGCAAAAGTACCTCTCGATGACCAATCATATGTGGGACGGCTTCTGGTTCCTGGGCAACCGACGCGCCTGGGAGCGACTGCCGCAGGATGTTCGCACCATCGTCGCCAAGCATATCAATGCTGCGGCGGAGAAAGAGCGCGAGGACGTCGCCAAGCTCAATACCGGCCTCCAGCAGGAACTCGCCACGAAGGGCATGACCGTCAACCAGCCCGATCCGGGGCCGTTCCGCGACAAGCTGCGCAAGGCGGGCTTCTATGCCGAATGGAAGGGCAAGTACGGCGACGAGGCTTGGGCGATCCTTGAGAAGTCGGTCGGCTCCCTGGCTTAAGGCATCGGTGTCGATAAGCGCGCCTCTGCTGCCGAGATTGCGGGATCATCCGATCCTTGGATGATCCCCGCAATTCCATAAGGAACGTGGATATGACATCCTCTGCACACGTATTATCCGCTCCGGAGTCGGTACCTGTCGTCGAGGGCGACATCCGGCCGGGCTCTCGCCTTCTCAGGCCTTTCGAGATTGTTGCGTCCGCCCTGCTGGTCACCATCGTTGTGCTGCTGCTGGCAGGCGTGATCTCCCGCTACGTGTTCTCGCTCCCAGTGGTGTGGATCGATGAGGTTGCATCGCTGTGCTTCCTGTGGCTCGCGATGCTCGGGTCCGCGATCGCGTTAGACCGAAACGAACATCTCAGGCTGACGCTGTTCCTGAATATGATGCCGGAGCGGGTACAGCGGTTCGTAGAGACCTTCGGGCTTCTGGTGATCGCCACCTTCCTCGTGGCGCTGGTCGCCCCGGCCTTCGACTATGCGATGGAGGAGTGGTACATCTCCACCGCCGCACTGGAGATTCCCAACACCTTCCGCGCGGCCGCCATTCCCTTCGGCATGGTTGCCATGCTGGGCATCGTGCTCGCATATGCCCTCCGAACTTCGACATGGCGCAACCTGATCGTCTCGGCCCTCGTCATCGCCTTGATCGCCGGCCTGCTGTGGTTTTTCTCGCCTTCTCTCTTGAGGCTCGGCAACAGCAAGATCATTCTCTTCCTCGTTGTATTCGTCGCAGCGTGCTTGGTCGCCGGCGTTCCCATCGCATTCTGCTTCGGCATCGGTACGCTGAGTTATCTCGCCTTCGCGACGCCGGTCCCGATCTTCGTCATGATCGGGCGCATGGACGAGGGAATGTCCGGCCTTATCCTGCTGTCGGTCCCGATCTTCGTCCTTCTGGGCTGCATCCTTGATGCTACCGGCATGGGCAAGGCCATCATCGACTTCCTGGCCTCGCTGCTCGGGCATGTGAAGGCGGGCATGTCCTACGTGCTGCTCGGCTCGCTCTTCGTGGTCTCCGGTATTTCCGGATCCAAGGTCTCCGACATGGCAACCGTCGCTCCGGCGCTGTTTCCGGAGATGAAGCGGCGCGGCCACAGCCCGCGGGAGATGATTGCTCTCCTCGCGACGGGCGCTGCCATGGCGGACACGGTTCCGCCCAGCATCGTCCTGATCGTGCTGGGATCGGTTGCGGGCGTGTCCATTGCCGGCCTGTTCACCAGTGGCATCGTAGTCGCCATGGTTCTGCTCGCGGTTCTTGCGATCCTGGCTCGCTGGAAGAGCCGGCACGAGAGCATGGTGAACGTCCGGCGGGCACCGGTCTCGCTGATCGGTCGCACGCTTCTCGTCGCGGCGCCTGCCCTTGTCCTGCCGTTCCTGATCCGCAGCACGGTGGCCGGCGGTGTAGCAACGGCGACCGAGGTATCGACCATCGCGGTGATCTATGCCCTCTTCGTCGGCATCGTCCTCTACGGCGGCATCGGCTGGCGTACGTTCTACGGCATGCTCGTCGAGACGGCCGCTCTCACCGGATCGATCCTGCTGATCCTCGGTACCGCGCTTGCGATGGCGTGGGCGATCACACAGGCCGGCGTCGCTCAGAGTCTCGCGACGTTGATGACGGGACTGCCCGGCGGCTGGCTCTCGTTCATGGCTGTGACCATCGTGGTCTTCCTCATTCTGGGAAGCGTGCTCGAGGGCCTTCCCGCCATCGTGCTCATGGCTCCGCTCATGTTCCCGATCGCGAAGAGCCTTGGGATCAACGACATCCACTACGCGATGGTCATGGTCACGGCGATGAATATCGGCCTCATGGCGCCGCCGATCGGCGTGGGCTTCTATCTTGCCTGCAAGATCGGAAACGTTCCGCCCGACGAAGCCATTGGCGCGATCTGGCCTTACCTCGTGGCGTTGCTCATCGGCCTGGTCATCATCGCCACGGTGCCCTGGATTTCCATCGGGCTTCTGTAACGACCTTCGCCTGCAACCCTTGAGGGGCAGGCGACCAGTAAGCGTACGACGACACCACTTCGAAATATTATTGAAGGAATTGCGACATGGCACGTGCTTGTATCGTTGGCTGGGCTCACACACCTTTCGGCAAGTTGGAAGATCCCGATGTCGAGAGCCTGATGGCGCGCGTCTCGGGTGAGGCCCTCGCTCATGCGGGTGTCGGACCGGGAGACGTCGACGGGATTTATGTCGGCGTGATGAACAACGGCTTCTCGAAGCAGGGCTTCGAGGCCGCTCAGGTTGCGCTCAGCCAGCCTGATCTTGCCTATGTTCCCGCGACACGCTTGGAAAATGCGTGCGCGACCGGGTCTGCCGCGATCTACTCGGCCCTCGACTTCGTCGAGAGCGGACGCGGGCGCATCGCCCTGGTCGTCGGAGCCGAGAAGATGACCGCGAAGCCCGTGGTCGAAACGAGCGATATTCTGCTGAGCGCGTCGTATCGCAAGGAAGAGGCCGACATCGATGGCGGCTTCGCCGGGGTGTTTGGCCGGATCGCTCAGAACTACTTCCAGCGCTATGGCGACCGCAGCGAGGAACTCGCCCGCATCTCCGCGAAGAACCACAGGAACGGCGTCGCAAATCCCTATGCACAGATGCGGCGCGATTTCGGCTTCGAGTTCTGCAACGTCGTCTCCGACAAAAATCCTTACGTGGCGGCGCCTCTGCGGCGGACCGACTGCTCGCTGATCTCCGATGGGGCGGCGGCGCTCGTCGTGGCTGACGAGGAGACGGCTGAGCGCCTCCAGCAGGCAATCGCCTTCCGCACCCGCCAGCACGTCAATGACATCCTTCCGCTCTCACGGCGTGATCCGACGGCTTTCGCCGGGGCGCGGATGGCTTGGGATAAGGCGCGAGCAGGCGCCGGCATCACCCTGGACGATCTCGATTTCGTCGAGACCCATGACTGCTTCACCATCGCCGAACTCATCGAATACGAGGCGATGGGACTGGCGGCTCCCGGTGAGGGATACCGCGTTGTTCAGGAAGGGATCGCCGAGAAGGGCGGCCGCCTGCCGATCAACCCTTCCGGTGGTCTCAAATCGAAGGGACACCCGATTGGTGCGACAGGCGTGTCGATGCACGTCATGGCTTGCCTTCAGCTCATGAACGAGGCCGGCGATATGCAGATTCCGGATGCGAAGCTCGCGGGCGTCTTCAACATGGGCGGCGCTGCCGTCACCAACTACGTATCCATCCTGGAGCGGCGGAAATGAGGAGCTCTGATCAAGCTCCCACAGGCGGCGTTGCGCCCGTTTCCAAGCGGGTCATGAACCTCTCCCATTTCCTGCGTCAAACGGCGCGGCGATATGGGACCGAGATCGGTTTCGTCCGGGGAGATGAAACCTGGACTTGGGCCGAACTCGACCGGCGGGTAGACGCCATGGCGGCAGCGCTCGCCGCACGGGGCGTGAAGAAAGGTGATCGCATTCTGGTGCAGTCCAAGAACTGCCATCAGATGTTTGAATCGATGTTCGCCAGCTTCCGGCTTGGTGCTGTCTGGGTGCCGACGAATTACCGTCAGACACCGGGTGAGGTGGCCTATCTCGCCCAGTCGAGCGGCGCGTCCGCGATGATCTCCCATTGCGAATTTCCGGAACACGTCACGGCAGCGCGAGAGGCCGCTCCTGGTATCCGCTTCGTGATCTCCATCGGAGCATCGAAGTTCGGCGAGGAATACGACGCGCTCGTCGCGCAGTATTCCGGACAGAGTGCCCCGATGGCGGCTGTCGAGCATGACGATCCGTGCTGGTTCTTCTTCACGTCGGGCACGACGGGGCGTCCCAAGGCGGCGGTTCTCACCCATGGCCAGATGGCGTTCGTGATCACGAACCACCTCTGCGACCTGATGCCGGGCACCACGCATGAGGATTCATCTCTGGTGCTGGCCCCGCTCTCGCACGGAGCCGGCATTCATCAGCTCGTGCAGGTGGCGCGCGGGGTCAAGACTGTCCTCCTCAAGAGTGATCGCTTCGATGCCGACGAGGCCTGGGGGCTTGTCGCGCAGTGGCGGATCACCAACATGTTCACGGTTCCGACGATCGTGAAGATGCTGACCGAGCACCCTTCGGTCGACGCGCATGATCACTCGTCCCTGCGCTACGTGATCTACGCAGGCGCGCCCATGTACCGGGAGGACCAGAAGCACGCGCTCAGGAAGCTCGGGAAGGTTCTGGTCCAGTATTTTGGGCTCGGCGAGGTCACAGGCAACATCACCGTGCTTCCGCCCGCGCTCCACGAGGCCGAGGATGCCGCCGGCGTGAAGGTGGGCACCTGTGGCTACGAGCGCACCGGGATGCAGGTTTCGATTCAGGACCTGTCTAGTATACACATCTCCGAGCCCACGAGAC
>NZ_JBFUMH010000160.1:0-11945 GCF_054049475.1 Microvirga sp. P5_D2
TCTGCGTGCCGTGCAACATGAAGATGAGCGCTGCGACGATGCGCAGGATGCTTAAGAGGCGCGGAGCCCAAACGGTTTCGAGGGTAGCGGTATTCATCAGGTCGTCTCCGAAGAAAGGGAAGGGCCGAGAATCCGAAACCGGAGGCCCTGTACGGCGAACCCTTACCGGCCACGCTTGACGGTTTAAAGGTGTGAAGGGACACCTTGCAGTAACGAATTGCTTACCATGATCTCAAGGTCGCTTGATCCTTCCGGCCAGTCGAGCGTTTTCCCTATGCCAAGAGCACAGGAGACCAACATGACGATCTTCGATCCCAGAACCGGTCAACTCGTGACGATCGACCTCTCGCCGAAACCGCGTCAATCATAAGAGATATTTTTCGTTCTCTCTCTTCGGGTGCCCGCGTTCTCTTCTTGTTTTGCCTGCCAATTTTTTACGATTTCATTGTGTCAACGCTCAGCTTTGCTTTTCGCCACCGACCATGATCTGCGGATCGACTACTCCAAAATGCGACGCTTCGTTCCGGGAGCATGCCGGAACCCTTGCCGCGTAAGGGCATTGGCATATCGGCAGCGGATTGCAGGCGCTCAAAAGGGCTAAGATTTCCTTGAGACCCTGTTCAGCAATCTCCGCCGAGGGATGCAGTTTTTATCTTTAAGCGAAAGCATTGGGAGAGTTGAATGGCTCTGACGGGACGCTTTAATCTCCGCAAGACCTTTACCGGGCGTATCGTCCTGCAGGTTGAGGAAGAAGTGCAGGGCATGTGGGGCCGCATGACAGGCAAGCCCAAGATGCACCGGCGCTGGCGTGACGCGAACGTTCTGGATCTGGCCGCCCCCGAGCTGCGCGCCCTCGTGGATCTGCGCTTCCGCCCCCGCTACATGCCGCAGCAGACTGCCGAGCCCCCTCAGGACTCTCCCCGCGCCTCGCGCCAGCTCGACGCGATGCCGTCCCAGACAGTGCATTACGATACCTATCAGGACGACAGCCGCTTCTCGACGCATTGAGGCGGACGCCGGAGCGGGCGTCTTCTCTGCTCTTGCAGGATGGTTCTGGGAGTGATGCGCCAGAGGTCGAATGGTCGGAGTGATGGATCCGAACCTACGCCCCCCTCGTTCTGAACGTGTGGGTGAGCTGGACGATGTGTTTCCTTTCAAGCGCTTAGTGTTTCCCCGTTCCTGTTCATTCTAGTCTGGTCTGCTTGAGGCAAGCGGGCAATCTGCCGGTTGTCGATGCTGGCATCACTGACGCCGTGCTTGCGGCATAGATCCGCAACCGGGACACCGGCCTCGTGCTCCTTCAGGATTCCAATGATCTGCTCTTCCGAAAAGCGACTGCGCTTCATGCTCTGGTCCTCAGCTTGGGCCAGAACGAACTTCAAACTGGATTAGGTCTCGGGGGCAACGTCACCGGATATGCGTCCGTTTAACCGTCCGATGCTTTAGGCTGCTTGATGAGGTAACTCGGCTGAAGTTGTGCGTGATTATCGTTCGCGCTCCGTAATCGGTCTTCTGCGAAACTCGCGACTTGCTTTCGCGCACGTGAATGCGGCCTATATGGCTTCGGACGAGAACGGGCTCTCTACAGAAAAGGACAAGAAGACAAACAGCGATGACGAGGCACTTCCGCGCCGGCTCCCCTTGGCGCGACATCCCCAAGCGATATCGGCCTTCCACCACTTGCTACAATCGTTTCGTACGCTTCTTACCTTGTTTTAGCATTAGGATTCACTTGGAAGGCGCTTGGAGGAATCGTCATAACTTGGATGTTGCTTTGGGTTATACGCAGCACAGCAGGCTGTCCTTGAGGGCCAGGGACCTTGACGTTTTTGGAAGTAAAAACTCCATCAGATCGGCAAGTCGAGCGGCTGATCCATTCATTTCCTTGTTGAGTTCTCAGTCCAATTTCTACTTCTGACAGTCCAGAAGCTGTCGCTACTCGGTTGGCATAGGAAGCTTCTCGATTATTCTGCGAGAGTTGCATTTTGGGCATTTTTGAAACCACCACTTTGCCAGCTGGATCGACCAAAGATATTGTATGGCCTTTTAAATCAGTTATTTGGACAATTGATCCTTTCGGACTTTGAATTTCACTACGCTCAAATCGGCTATTCACTGYCACACGTGAGGTTATCGTACCCGACGGTGTCACAGTTATACGCTGCGCGGTATACCCCGGAACTCGTAGAGGACCACAATCGTCTGCTAGGGCACTCCCGCTAATTGCTAGCACTAGGCCGATTGTTGCGGGCCGCAGTGCACTAAAGTCTCGAACTAAGCGGGTCATACTTCTGATAGAGGATACTTCGGAAGTAGTCGCTCTCATGGCGCTTGTCCTGCTCTCGAATTGTAAGTTGATGTGCTGTTGGGGGCGTTTTTCCTTCTTGCCAGATTGCTAGGGCGGCGCCTGTATATTGTTTTGAAAATTCGGCGGGCGGCAGGCGCGTATTTCCGGTTATCGAGTCGGCCAAGAGCGCAGCACCTCCTTCGAAGCCGCGCAGCACTGAGAAGTGTTGGAAAGTACCTTTGTTTAGGTGCACTATGACCGGCGCTTGGAGCTTCCTCAAGCCAGCCAATCCAATCGCGCCTCCTTCAGCGTCAAAACCAACTTGGCGCGCGGCGTATTGTAAATCTTCGAACGACAGCCCCTCTTTGACCTTTTCCTTCCATTCCGCGCGCTGATAACGACGGCGAACAAGCTCAAGAATTTCAGTCTCAGTAGTAGGAGTTTGGAGAAAGTAGCTCAGCATCGTTGCAAGCGATGCAGCACCACAGGAGTAATCAAGCTTTTGGCGTACAACTTGAGCATATCTTAAACTCAGATATGATTTGGGGCGAGAAACCGGTTCGCCAGAACCCGATAAAATAAGAAGTAACATGGAAGCGATAGTTGTTATGAACGTTGCTCTGAATAGAATAGCCACAGATATAACCTCTAGAATGTATATCTCTGTACTATTGAAAGTACGGCGTCAGGAGCGTCGTCCGTTAGTCCAATCGTCAATGATGGCTCAAAATAATAATTATCCATGACTCTCTGAACAAGAGTGAATCTTGCGGCTAGTGCTTCCGAACTTGCACCACGGACTTGGAGTGAGTCAACCTTGTATTGCTGTTCTATACTTCCAACAACTTGAGCGCCAATTGTAGTTCTTTCACTTACTGCGAACCCAAAGCCTAAATTATAAGTGTATCTGTCGCCAGGTTGTATTTCTTGCCCTTGGATATCACGGGTCAGCGAGTGCGAATAAGTGAGTCCTCCGAAGAAGATGAAAGGTTCGAATGTCCTAAAGAATTGTACGCCTCCAGTGAAAGTTGTGTGACCGGTACTTTGCGCGAACTCGAACGGATCCAATGGGTTCCCAGGTTGCCCCTCTCTGGTCCCAATGTTCTGAATATTAACCGGCGCATAGAAAGTGGGGCCTGTTGGAAGCGAAACTCCCCCAAGGAGAACTACTCCTGGAAGCCAAGACTTTTGCGTAAGTACCGTCGCGTTTACTTGAAGGCCAATATCACCGATACTCGTGATCTCGCGCTCTACTGGACCAGCAGACGTTTCCGTTCTTCGGTTTGTCTGAAAGACTGGTAGATAGCCTGCGACCTCCACTCCATTCGCAACACCAGCTCTTAAAGATAGGATCCCGGCAAAGGCTCGGCTGAATTGAAGAGGGGTATCACTACGAATGTACTTTCCCTCAAAAGCCATTTCAAACTTACCCGGCGTAAGAGCAACGGCCTTCTCGCGATCCAGATAAAGTTCTTGGATCGCCTCTTCGTCTTCTTTTGACGGGCTAGACTCTGAGTTCACTGGTCGATTGCCTTCAACCCCATTCGGCGAAGCTGAGTTTACATTCGAGACCTGCGGAGCGGATGGCTTTTGCTTCTGAGGGCCGTCATCTTCCTTTGAAATGGAGCGTTGTCTCTGTTTCGCAGTCCCTAGCTGCGCAGCACTCAGCTGTTTTTGCGCATTCGCAAGTGAAGCTTCAAGAGCAACTAACCGCTGCTCTAATTTTTCTATGCGTTCAATATATGTTTCGACAGGGTTTGCCGCAGCTCCAGTGGATAGAAGTATAGTCATTCCTCCCGCAGTTACTATAGAGGCGCTATGACGCAATCTATTATCCCCCTTGGTTTTTTAAAACCCGGCAAGTCTAACTACCATTTAGACTTGCCGGGTAGAAAACGATGCGGTCTACATCCCAGAATAGAGCCATGCATAGTAGAAGTTATTTGTCGCAGTCTGAGCGTAAGAATACGCATAGTAATAATAAAGGTTTTCACTAGAATAGTCGTTGTAGTAGCTTCCCATAGTGCCATATTGTGTTGCGTAACTTGAATACAAAAGACCATAATAGCCGTAGTAATCAGAAGTCGTACCTTGGCCCTTTATGGACTTCATTTGTCCACTGTCTAACTTGGCATGAGCATGGTTCTTGAAGATCGGGTTCTCTGCTGAGGCAGGTGTTGCAAGGAACGTCAAGCCGGCCAGTAGTGAGATAGTGATTGGAAGCTTCATGGCACTTCTCCACTTTGAGGGCTGTAGCTAAAATCTGCGTTGACATCTCGCCACACACACCAGCTGGAGATGCTCTGCCGGCGAGTTTTAAGCAGAGCTTGCTGCGAAAATTGATGGCCCAAAGTGACTTGGCTTGCTACAGTGATAAACGGAAAAATCTGACCTGCATTCAATAAGCTTTAAAAGAATACAACTTCCGACTAGCTCTGTAACTACCTCTTTGGAGATGTCACCTTACCCAGAATGGAAGCACATCTCATACGTCGGATATTGTTGTGATTTAGATTGCATCGCAGCAATGCAATTTTTATATTACAAGCGCAACCGCATTTGTATTTCAATCAAATTCAGTGCTGTATGTCATTCTGGAGCCTCCACGACGGCTTCAAGTGCCTTGGTGCGTCGCGCACTCGGACAACTTAGAGCACCGGACTGGAAGTCCGACTCCCGGGGTTTTGGGCAGGCGCGAGCTGTGATTCACTCTCTGGAACGGGAGGTGGATCATGGGTCACTGCTCTTCTCTCGATCTTCGGGTGCGGGTGGCTGACTTTGTCGAGGCGGGCCATTCCTGCCGAGCGGCCGCCCAACACTTCTGCGTCAGCGACAGTTTCGCCATCAAGCTCGTGCGGCGCACGCGGGACACCGGCTCACCGGCGCCGGCCCGCCAGGGCCGTCCGCCGGGACACGGCAAGCTGGTGCCCTATCAGAGCTTCCTGATCCAGACCATCGAGGCAAGGCCTGCCATCACCATGCCCGAACTCGCGGCTCGGCTGCTGGCGGAACATGGGGTCGGCGTGGCTCCCGCGATGCTATCGCGCTTCCTGTGCCGGTGCGGCTTCACGTATAAAAAAAGCCCTAGTGGCGGCGGAGTGCGCACGCGCCGACGTGCGGGATGAGCGTCGGGTCTGGCGCGACCACCGTCAGCCGCGCATGCGCCAACAGCCGCATCGCTTGATCTTTCTCGACGAAACCTACGTCAACACCAAGATGACGCGCCTGCGCATGAGCGCGCCCTTCGGCCACTGGAAGACGCATACTTTTCTGGCCGGGCTGCGCTGCCATGAGCTGAGTGCGCCATGGATCATCGATGGCCCGATCACTCGTGAGGCGTTTGAGACGTACATCGAGACGCAGCTCGCGCCGACGCTGCACCAAGGGGATGTGGTGATCCTCGACAACCTCGCGGCTCACAAAAGTGAAAAGGCCGCCCAATGCCTGAATAGACACGGCGCCTAGTTCCTGTTCCTGCCCCCGTATAGTCCGGACATGAACCCGGTTGAGCAGGCCTTCGCCAAGGTCAAGGCACACCTGCGCAAAGCCGAAGCCCGAACCGTTGACGCGCTCTGGCGCGCCCTCGGCGACATTTGCACTCTCTTCGAGCCACAAGAATGCTGGAACTTCCTCAAGGCCGCCGGATACGCGTCCGTTTAACCGTCCGATGCTTTAGAACATCGACCTCATAGGGTAACGAGGTCTCGATACTATTGAAGCGGTCCATTCGGTTCTCTGTGATCTCGATCTTAAGCAGCAGTTGCGCACGTCCATGGATCGCCTGCAGGAGGAGCTCGACAAGTAGGCGAAGGCCATCGCTCGCTCTACCAAATCTTACCGATCAGTAGTGCGCGCTTGAGGAATATCGCAAGGCAGTTGCGGCAGGCGGTGGCCAAGAAGACCGCGCCGCAGCTCAGCAAGCCTATAGCGCAGCGATGCCCGCACCAATCAGCGTGATGCAGAGAAGGCGGCCGAGGGAATCCCATAAGCAGGCCGAACGTCAGGCCGAGCAGGCTCAGCACAAGGCCGAAGCCGATCAGCGCCGCCTCGACAACATCTGGTCACAGGCTGTCGACCGGGCGCAGGGTCATACCCGCGCGCTCGAGCGGCAAGCCACGACCTACCGCATAGGCGCCGGCGAGGTGGCTCGCTATCTTACTGAGCAGGAGCTGCTCAATGCATCTTGGGAGGCGGGGAAGGCTGACTCGCCCAACCTCTGCGCACAGATCTGCGGACGATCTAACCCAGAACTTCGACCGTCTGTCAGACGCGACATCTCACCTCGCGCCGGGCATGCAGCATTTCGGCAAAAACCTCAGCACGCTCGGCACTGTGACCAGCCAAGGAGGCAATAAGCGCGGTTAAATGTTCGACCGCGAAGGGGTATTTGTGCCGATGCTCGCCCAAGAGGTCGGCATCAGTGACGAGTAACTTGATGAACTGATTTCTAAGGGTGCAGAGCTGCCGCCTAATTCGACAGCAGGCCCGCTTCGGTGGCTTCATGGTTGGACCGGTGCCGCGTCCTCCTGAGCGGCACTGCGCCCCCTCTTCAATTGAGCCGTGAGCCAAGAGCCGGCAGCAACTCCAGGACGCTCGATGTAGCGCTCAGTAATGCAAGCAAGAGGTATCGAAATCAGAAGTATACCTAGGCCTAGAGCAAACCCAGATGGGAGGGGCTGACTAGCGGACGGCGTGAGAAACCAGCTGACCACCCAAGCCATCAAAGGGGCGGTTGCAGGACTGAAGAGATACAGGCTGTAGCTGATACGCCCGATCAGTTGTGAGAATGGGCGTTCAAAGAAACGAGTAAGTGCATTGTTGTTGGAGTAGGCAAGCACGCCGACGACAACTCCGCCCAGCATCGTCTGTGCGACGAGCGGTAGTAGCATCTCGTGTATGACAAAGAAGCGCCAGAACAAGAAAATGAGCAGGCATCCGATCGCGGTTCCCGTCCCGACCTTCTCGAATGCTTGTCGTGCGCCGGGCTGTGCAATCAGCATGCCTATGCTGAATGGCAGCAGAGCAGTGTGGAGCATAAAGACGGATAGCGTCAGAGTGGGGATTTGCAGCGCGACCAAGGAGTATAAAACAGCCAACACAGCTCCGACGATTCCGAAGGAACGGCTCATTAGCGAATAGGCAAGAACCGCGGGTACCRCCAACATCTCCAGCCGAATTGTCCAGGTAACCCCGTGGACCTGAGTGTCGATCAGAAAGGCGTTTTTCCAATACTCAAGAGATGCAGGAGCGGGTGGACCTCCAGTCGCGGAGCGAATCCGCGCGATGAGATACAACAGGGCAACGGATGCCATAAGCGCTGGCATGATCCTAAATAAGCGCCGAATGCAAAAGCGGAGAGCGACGGGAGCATCCACCTTCTGGCTCTTCTGCAGTGAGCGCTCGAGGACGAAACCGCTTAGGATGAAAAAGACTGTGACTGCGTACTCGCCGTTGAATACGGTCAAGGTGATCTTTGAAAGAAGCGCCGAGAACCCAAGTACCGAGGCCGGCGGCGCTATGGCTGTCTGAACGAGCAGCGGATTGTAGTTCAGGATCGTATGATAGAATATCACGCTGACGGCAGCCCATCCACGCAACCCATCAAGAGCGTGAAAACGCCTCTGGTCGTCCCTGATATCCATTACCTCACCCAATATTTCCCGCGGTTATAATCTTTCGGTATTTCCAAGTCAAAGAATCGCCCTGGGGCAATTTTCCGCACACCAACATTATGATGACCACATCACCACCGACACATGCTGGAGGGCTCTGACGCTCGTCCTGAAACACGAAGGCGGATACGTCGATCATCCCAAGGATCCGAGAGGCGCGACCAATCTGGGAGTTACCATCGGCACCCTCAGCTCATGGCTTGACCGCGAGGCGACGAAGGCCGAGGTGGAAGCTCTCAAGCCCGCAACCGTCAGTCCGGTATAAGAGAAGAACTACTGGAGCGCCGCGCGCTGCAACGACCTGCCTGTCGGGCTGGATTATGCCGTATTCGACTTCGCCGTGAACGCCGGTGTGCAGCGCTTTGTCATCGCCCTTCAGCGCGCAGTCGGCGTGCGTGAACTCAAATGCCCCGTAGCGGCGAACCGTGTTACTGATTTCGGAGATGCTCTTGTCGGTAGAGACAAAGGTGTTTTGTGCGTACCGTCTCATGCCGCTCTCCAAGCCGTGAGAGGGGCGGGTCGTGTGCTGACGGATTCAGGATTTTACGGATAAGAAAACCGATGGATTCGTTACTACGGTCGCGCATGGAACTCTACGCAGCCCTGTGAACAGGGTCGGAATGCCTCGCCGTGTCTGTCGGGGAGGAGCGCTGATTTATACCGGGAAGCGCTAACCCCTTGTGATGATTGGTCGGAGTGATAGGATTCGAACCTACGACCCCCTCGTCCCGAACGAGGTGCGCTACCAGACTGCGCTACACTCCGACACCGATAATCACCGGGAGGCCGGACTTATAGCGGTGGGTTTGGGGCTCCGCAAGGGGAGATTTGCGGGTTCCTGCAGATATCTTTTCCGTGACAAACCCAGTTGCCAGCTCGGCCTACGCCGATTATGTACAGCCCCGTCGTTGGGGCGTCGCCAAGTGGTAAGGCAGCGGTTTTTGGTACCGCCATTCCCAGGTTCGAATCCTGGCGCCCCAGCCATCCTTCCCGGACATACCAAACGTGGCGATTGAACCGAGCTGCTTAGCGACCGGTTCTCGGGATTGTTGTTGGCCCCGAAAATGTCATGATATAGCAATTGATCATGGACGTACGGGTGCCTTGAAGAGTCTGGAATGGTCTTCGGCTGGCAATGCCGCCGCTTCCGGGTTATACCRCTGCCGCTGCTCAAGGTTTTTGAATTGTCCCAGAATTTCTCCAAGGCCAAACGCTTTCTCGTGACCGGCGGAGCCGGATTTATCGGTTCCGCAGTCGTGCGCCGCCTCATCGAAGGCACGCCCCATCAGGTTCTGGTGGTGGACATGTTGACCTATGCCGGCAACTTGGATTCGCTGGCTCCTGTCTCGCAAGATCCCCGCTACGTCTTCGAGCGCTGCGACATCGCGGATTCCGCGCGCATGCGGGAAGTCATCGAGCGTTTCGCGCCGGACGTGATCATGCACCTGGCCGCCGAGAGCCATGTGGACCGCTCCATCGACGGGCCAGGCGCCTTCGTCCAGACCAATGTGGTCGGCACCTTCGCCCTGCTGCAGGAGAGCCTGCGCTACTGGCGCGGCCTGAACGGTGAGCGGCGCGACAGCTTTCGCTTTCACCATATCTCGACGGATGAAGTCTTCGGCTCGCTCGGCGAGGATGGCTTCTTTCACGAAAACTATCCCTATCAGCCGAATTCCCCGTATTCCGCCTCGAAAGCGGCATCGGACCATTTCGTGCGAGCCTGGCACCATACTTACGGCCTGCCGACCATCATCACGAACTGCTCCAACAATTACGGGCCCTATCACTTCCCCGAGAAGCTAATCCCGCTGATCATTCTCAATGCCCTGGAGGGCAAGTCTCTGCCGGTCTACGGCAAGGGCGAGAACGTGCGCGACTGGCTCTATGTGGACGACCACGCCGATGCCCTGATCCTCGCCGCCGAGAAGGGGCAGGTGGGCGAGAACTACAATATCGGCGGCTGGAACGAGCGTAAGAACATCGATGTCGTGAAAGCGATCTGCGCGCTCGTGGACGAGCTCGCGCCCGATGCTTCCATCGGTCCTCGCGAAAAGCTCATCACCTATGTGACTGACCGACCAGGGCACGATCTGCGCTATGCCATCGACGCGTCCAAGATCAAACGCGATCTCGGTTGGACGCCAGCCGAGACGTTCGAGAGCGGATTGCGCAAGACCGTGGCGTGGTATCTCGAAAACCGCCCCTGGTGGGAGCGTGTGCGCTCCGGCGGCTATCAGGGTGAGCGGCTCGGCATGATCGCCTGAGCCCTCGGATGACGAGCATGCTGGATATCGAGCCCACCGCCATTCCCGACGTGAAGATTTTGACGCCGAAGCGTTTCGACGATGGGCGTGGCTTCTTCTCCGAAGTCTACAACCGCAAGCGCTATGAAGACGCGGGCGTGAAGCTCGACTTCGTGCAGGACAATCACTCGCTGTCCGAGAGAGCGGGAACGATCCGCGGTCTGCACTTCCAGACCCCGCCCTTCGCGCAGGACAAACTCGTGCGCGTGGTGCGCGGACGCGTTCTCGATGTCACTGTAGACCTGCGCAAATCCTCGCCGACTTTCGGCCGGCATGTGGCTGTCGAGTTATCCGCCGAGAATTGGCGCCAGCTTCTGGTGCCGATCGGTTTCGCCCATGGCTTCTGCACCTTGGAGCCGGATACGGAAGTTCTCTACAAGGTGACGAATTATTACTCGGCGGCGCATGATCGTGGCCTTGCCTTCGACGATCCCGAATTGGGCATCGAATGGCCTGTGTCTCCCGGCGATGCTCTCCTGTCCGAGAAGGACCGCAGGCATCCGCGTCTCGTCGATCTTCCCGCCTGTTTCGATTGAGGGCAGGGGACATGCATTTCCTCCCGTATGACGTGAAAGGAATCCGGCTTTGAAAGGCATCATCCTCGCAGGAGGAAGCGGCACGCGCCTGCATCCGATGACTCTGGTCACCTCTAAGCAGTTGCTTCCGATTTACGACAAGCCGATGATCTATTACCCGCTCACCACGCTGATGCTGGCGGGAATCCAGGACATCCTCATCATCTCCACGCCCGATGACCTGCCCCGGTTCAGGCAATTGCTCGGAACAGGAGACCAATGGGGCATTCGTTTGTCCTACGCGGAGCAGCCGAAGCCGGAAGGACTGGCTCAAGCCTACATCATCGGTGCGGATTTCGTCGGCAACGAGCCCTCGGCCCTGATCTTGGGCGACAACGTGTTCTATGGCCACGGCCTGCAGGAGCTGATGCGCTCCGCGGCCAACAGAACCAAAGGCGCGAGCGTCTTCGCCTATCACGTGAGCGATCCGGAACGGTATGGCGTCGCCGAGTTCGACCGGACAGGAAAGGCAATCTCCATCGAGGAGAAGCCGAAGCAGCCGAAATCCAGCTGGGCCGTGACGGGCCTCTACTTCTACGATGCGCAGGTGGTGGACATCGCAGCCCGGCTCAAGCCCTCCGCGCGGGGCGAGCTGGAGATCACGGATGTGAACCGCGCCTATCTGGAGATGGGGCAGCTTCAGGTGGAAAAGATGGGCCGGGGCTTTGCCTGGCTCGATACGGGCACACCCGATGCCCTGCTCGAAGCAGCCGGCTTCGTGCGAGCTCTTGAGCAACGCCAGGGCTTCCGCATCGCATGCCCGGAAGAGATTGCCTTCAACCTCGACTGGATCGACTGCGAGCAGCTGCGTACGCTGGGGCGGGAGCTCTCGAAGAGCAGCTATGGCCAGTATCTTCTGGCGATCGCCGAGACGGGGCTGTAACGCGCAGCATGTCTCTCCCCCGTTCGGGCAGAGGCTCGAGAAACGTATCGACTTGATATGTGGCTTCAAACTATCCCCGGCAATCCGGGGTACATTCTCCTTCGAGCAAGCGGCGCTTGCACTGAAGAAAATAGATAGGCAACGGCAATGAATACTGGTTCGGACGCAGCTCAATCTTCCCTCAAATTCGGCACGAGCGGCCTGCGTGGCCTCGTGACGGAACTG
>NZ_JBFUMH010000161.1:0-11861 GCF_054049475.1 Microvirga sp. P5_D2
GTGCTGTTTGCCCTGCACTGGATGTACGGGCTCGTTGCGGTTCTCTCGGCCACCATCATCGTGTGTCTGAGCCTGTTGTCCGATTTCCTGACCCGTCGCGCGACGAAGCGCGCCAATGAATCGACGATACAGAATCTCGGGCAGATCAGCGGCAGCCTGCGGCATGCCGAAGCCATCGAGGCCATGGGCATGCTGCCCGCGCTGGCACGGCGCTGGCGCAGAGCGCAGTTTCAGACCCAGGACCTGATGGATGTGGCAAACCTGCGCGGCCGCGCCCTCGCGTCGACATCGCGCACCTGCCGCTACATCATGCAGGTCGCGGTTCTCTCCGTCGGCGCAGTGCTCGTCATCAAGCAGGAAGTCAGCCCGGGCTCCATGGCGGCGGCCAGCATCATCATGGGCCGCATGCTTTTGCCTTTCGATTCCATGATCGACGGCTGGCGGCAATGGGTTCTCGCGCTCGCGGCCTGGAAGAAGATATGTGACCTTCTCGAAAACCAGGCCCCTCAGCGCGAGACCCAGCCGACGCCCCGCACGCAGGGAGACCTCGTCGTCGATCGCTTGGTCTATGCCCTGCCGGGATCAGACGTTCCCATTCTCAAAGGCCTGTCCTTCTCTCTCGCGCCGGGTGAGGTGCTCGGCATCGCCGGCCCGTCCGCGGCAGGCAAGTCGACCCTGGCCCGCCTTCTGATCGGCGTATCGAAGCCGACGACCGGCGGCGTGTTTCTTGACGGGAACAATGTCTATCTCTGGGAGCGTGGCTCCTTCGGCGACATGGTCGGCTATCTCCCGCAGAACGTCTCCCTCCTCGATGGTACGATCCGAGAGAATATCGCCCGCATGCGCGATGCGGACCCGCGCCTCGTTCTGGAAGCAGCCCGCCTTGCCGACATCCACGACATGATCGGCCGGATGCCTCTTGGTTACGATACCAGGATCGGCGACGGCACCTACACGCTCTCCGGCGGCCAGCGCCAACGTATCGGCCTGGCACGCGCCATCTATGGCAATCCGCGCCTCATCGTTCTCGATGAACCGAACGCCAATCTCGATACGGATGGCGAACGGGCGCTCATCCGCGCCATCGACCGCATGAAGGCGGACGGCGCCATCGTCATCCTCATCGCGCATCGCCCGTCGATCATGCAAACCGCCGATAAGCTCATGGTTCTCCAGGAGGGCAAGATCGTCCAATTCGGTACACGCCAAGCCATCGCCGGCACCATCGTTCCGGGTGAAAAGCCTCTCGCCGTCGGAAAGGGCAGCGCATGAAGAATCTCGTTCGACTCCCATCGCGCACGACCGATGTGACGACGATCCAGCAGCCGGACGTCCAGCATTCGTGGATGCATCAGGTCGAGAACGACGGGCACCGCGACCCCTCCTATCGCGGCCCGGTTATCGCAGGCTTGGCGACGATCATCCTTGGCCTCGGCAGCATGACGGCATGGGCTTACTCGGCTCATCTGGACAGCGCCGCGATTGCAACGGCCACCGTCGTTGTCGACTCGAAACGCAAGACCATCAGCCATCTGGAAGGCGGCATCCTCAAGATGCTTCTGGCACGGGAAGGCGAAGTCGTGAAAGCCGGCCAGCCCCTGCTCCGCCTCGACAACACGCGCGCGAAGGCGGAACTCGATCAGCTGCATGCCAGAAGGATCGGCCTCGAGGCACGCCTTGTGCGCCTGCGCGCAGAACAATCGGGCTTGACGGAATTAGCCTTATCATCGGACCTTCTGGCTTCCAGCAGTCCCGTGACCGCAGAGATCATTCGAGCCGAGCGGACATTCTTTACAGCCCGCCGTGCCATGTTCGATCGGAAGGTCGAGATTCACGAAAAGACGATCGCGCAACAGGTCGCGGAACTCGCGGCCGTGGAAGCGCAGACGAGCGCGAATACCCGCCAGATGGAGTTGAACGATCGCGAACTCAAGGCCATCGCGTCACTGGTCGAGAAAGGCTACGCCCCTCGCCCGCGCCTGACCGAAATGCAAACGCGGGAAAGCCAGCTCCTGGGCGCCGCCGGCGAACTTGCATCGCGCAAGGCAAAGGCGGAGCAGGCAAAGGCTGCGGCGGAGCTGGAGATTCTGTCGCTTGGAACCGATCTTCAGCAACAGGTCGCATCTGAAATCCAGACGGCGCAGCTGGAACTTGCCGATACGGTGGAGCGCATTACCGCCTCGACTGATGTCCTGAAGCGAATCGAGGTTCTCTCGCCGGAGAATGGAGTGGTCATGAACATCCGCTCCCACACTCCTGGAAGCGTCATCACGGCAGGGCAGCCCATTCTGGATATCGTTCCCGAGAACGAACCCTTGCTCGTGGAAGCGAAGGTTCAATTGCGCGATGTCGATTCCGCCCGCATCGGCGCCCCGGTCCAGGTTCGTCTCACGGCCTATAACAACCGGACCACGCCGCCCCTCGCAGGCAAGCTCGTTTATCTGTCCGCCGACCAGCAGATGGATGACCGGACGAACAATCCCTACTACATCGCCCGCGCGGAAATACTGCCCGAGAGCATGGCGGCCAATCCGGCGACTGTGCTTTATCCCGGCATGCCGGCGGAAGTTCTGATCCTCAACAGGTCACGGCGCGCTGTCGATTATCTGCTGGGCCCGCTGACGGAAAGCTTCGAGCGCGCCTTCCGCGAAGAATAATCCTTCGCCTACTCCCAAGCCCTGGCATCGGCCTCACATGCATGCGCTCCGCGTAAGGCAGGTGCATGCATTGCCACATCTAATAAGAATTTCGAACTAATTTAAAATCTATAAACAAATATATCGCACTCAATAACCAAGCAAAACTAACGATTTTTACCTATATATAACTGCGAAATAAAATTTTTAGAGCAAGATTTACAATCTACTACTTAAAATATACGAATCCGATACTGGGAAAATTTTTAGAACCTAGAGAACTCACCCAGTTTCAATGTTGTTGCGCAAGTGGCGCTTCAATTCGGTTGGTGATCGCACCTGGAGGCATGGGCCGTCCGGTGCTGGCAGCGAGGATGACAGCAATGGCAACAATTGGAGGCGGGGCACTGGATGATACCCTGCAAGGGACGCACAACCCGGACGTAATCTTCGGCAATGGCGGCGACGATCTGATCCTCGGCGGCAACGGCAGCGACGCGCTGTTCGGCGAAGATGGCGACGACCTTCTCTTCGGCGGTAATGGCGATGATTGGCTCTCCGGCGGCGCTGGCGACGACATCGTGTTCGGTGGCACTGGAGCTGACGTTCAGCAAGGTGGCGCCGGCGACGACATTCTGTTCGGCGGCAACAGTGCCGACATTCAGATCGGCGGCGACGGTGACGATTACCTTCGCGGCGGCAACGGCGACGATATTCAGATCGGCGGTGCAGGCGACGACATTCTGGAAGGTGGATCCGGAGACGACGTTCTCCGCGGCGGCGCTGGCGACGACATTCTTCGCGGCGGCTCCGGCGGCGACAGGCTCGAGGGCGGCGAAGGGGATGACCTCCTCTCCGGTGGCTCCGGCGGCGACACGTTCGTCTTCACCGGCGGCGGCGGCAATGACGTCGTTCTTGACTTCAAGGCCGGCCAGGACGTCCTGCAGATCTCTCCTGGCATCAACGGCACCGACATTCAAAGTGCAGAAGATCTCGCCGGGCGCATCCAGCAGGTTGGCGGCAACACGATCGTCGATCTTGGAAACGGCGACACCGTAACGCTCGTCAATGTCGATGCCGACGACGTGAACAACAATCTCGGCGACTACTTCACCATTCAATAAGCCAATGAGTGCTGCGGCCATCCGGCTGCGGCACTCACCTTTCTGGAACCGGACCCCAAATGTCAGCTGCCGCTTCCATCTCTCATTCATTTTCAGATTTCGACGAGCCCCAGGCATTTCTGCTCGGCCGTGACGTTCTGCTGTTGACGTGGGACCTGCCCGACGCGGTTCAGATCACGCGTCCGACGCTGTCGGTCAGCGGTCTCGACATGACACCTCTTGCGTCTCTTCGGCTCGCGCGGCGCGATGGCGGAAGCCGCCTCCTCTGGGCCCTTCGTCGGCCCGATGCCAGTCTCGATATCGCTTTGAGCACAGGGCCGGTCGGCCTCGAGGTCAGCCTCTCCCTTGAGACCGACGCACCCATTGAATCCCCCGCCGTTGAATTTCTGCTCGATGGGATCGATGAAGCCGGGCGTCTCACGCTGGCTTCAGCCCTCTTCAATGTATGGGGACCTCTGTTCCATCTTCAGCGCAATTCCAGCTTCGTCCAGACGCTGCGCGCACTCATCCAGGTTCTTGTGCCAGCTCCCAAGCCGGCAGCGCTCGTTGCCCAGGCGGCGGACGACATCCTGCTCGTGAACACCTTGCTCTCGACGAAGTTCGGCAAGATCGGCGCGATCTACGCTATTGGCCCAAGCGGAATCACACGCCTCATCGGCCAGCCCCACATATCGAAGGCAGCTGAGGGTCAGAGCATCCTGCATATCCTGACCGATGCTGACCTCCTTGCGCGCGATGTTGAGCAGCTGGTTCTGGTCGGATCGCACGGGCTTTCCGTTCGCAAGCTTCATCGCAGCAATGCTCCTCTTCCCTCGTTCGAACGCTGGCTTCGGGAGCAGGCGAAGAACGCGCCGGGTCTGCGCGAGAATCTTCTGATCGATCTGTCAGGACGCTCGCCGGCAGGTCTGGCCGGCGCTGTCGAAGTCCAGCTGCGCTCTCCGCTGAAATCAAAGGCCATCGCAAGCAGCGCCTCGACGCCGTCCGCTGAAATTGTCACCGCGCTCTCGACGCCTGTCGGAACCCTTGTCACCGGCTGGTACAGGGACCCGCTCAGCCTTCTCGCAAGTCTCGAAGCATTGGGACCGCAAGACGCGCGGCGGAATCTAACCGATGATCTCCATCGCTTTCCTGTCGAAGTCGCCGGAGCATCAAAAGGCGCGCGCCTTCCCGCAACCGGATTTGCCGTCCTCGCGCCTGCTCTCTCGCATGCCGTCTCGATTGCGCAACCTCGCTTCCAGATCAGGTCTAAATCGGGTTCCACTCACAGCCTTGTCCCGAAGGTTCAGCCAGCGGACCCGGTTGCCGCCCGTGCTGCGGCCCTCCGCTCGGTGCCGCCGCACCATGTGGACGAGCATCTCCTTCAGAATGTCCTTTCGCCTGTCATCGAGAGCCTGCATCTTCAGGCGCGGGCCGTTATCGGGCAGCCGAAGGTCCAGCACATCGGGACGCCGGTCAGCCGTCCGAAAATCTCGGTTATCGTACCGCTCTACAAGGCGCTCGATTTCTTACGCTTCCAGATCGCATCATTCGCGACGGACCCGTGGTTCCGGGCCAATGCCGAACTCGTCTATGTTCTGGATTCGCCGGAGCAGGCTGCGGAAGTCGAGCATCTGCTCAACGGACTCCACCTCATTTATGCCCTTCCCATGACGCTCGCTGTCATGGAACGAAACGGCGGCTACGCGCGCGCCAATAATGTCGGCGTGTCTCTCAGCCGGGGCGATACGCTCGCACTGGTCAACTCGGACATCATCCCGACACGTCCCGGATGGCTTGAGCCGATGGTTACGAGGCTCAATGGCCGTCAACGCGTTGGAGCCATCGGGCCTAAGCTGCTCTTCGAGGACGGCTCGATTCAGCATGCCGGCATGTATTTCGGCCGCGATCATCGCAACCGCTGGCTCAACCAGCATTTTCATAAAGGCATGCCCCGGGATTATGCGCCGGCATGCGAGGAGCGCGTCGTTCCGGCCGTCACAGGTGCTTGCCTCGTTACGACCCGCGCGATTTTCGAGAGCGTCGGAGGCTTCACCGAGGATTACGTGATCGGCGATTACGAAGACAGCGATCTTTGCCTCAAAATAACCGCGACTGGGCGCAAGATAGCCTACACGCCGGATATCGAGCTCTATCATCTGGAGCGCAAATCGATGTCCCTGAATGCCGAGTATATGCGCGGCATTGCATGGCAGTACAACTGCGCACTTCATTCCACCCGCTGGAACGATCTCATGACGGCCATCATGCAGCCGTCCTCACGCCCCCGCAGAGCAAGGAACGTCCTCGCATGAATGCCCATCTTCAGCTCAATGAGCAACTTCATTCCAAAGCCTTGCAGGACGCCGAGGATTCCCGTTTGGAATGGCTGACCCAATCGGTCGAGCGCAATCGCTTCCTGCCTGAGCCCGACCCTGAGAAGATTTTCGTCGGTGACGGAAACTACCGTGCCATCGGCGCCGAATATCTCGGCCATTTCGTTCGCATGGGTGGTCTTAAATCCACCGACCGCGTGCTCGATATCGGCTGCGGCATCGGACGCATGGCTGTTCCCTTGACGCAATATCTCGATCCGGACGTCGCATCCTATGAAGGCATCGACCCGGTCAAGGAAGGCATCGAGTGGTGCGTGCAGAACATCACACCGGTTTACCGCAATTTCCGTTTCTGCCAGGTCGATATTGCTCACGAGCTCTACAACCCTGAAGGCGCGATGGCCGGAGATGAGGTGGTCCTCCCCTTCTGCCACGCAAGCTTCGATTTCGTGAGCCTCGTGTCGGTGGCAACCCACCTGCCTCATCGCGAAATTATCGCTTATGCCCATGAAGTTTCCCGCCTTCTCGCCCGTGGCGGACGGGTTTTCCTGACGGCGTTCATCGTCTCGCCTGACGACGTCGCGCGAGCGGAGGCGCGGCCGAACTTCCTCGCCGGAGAAGAAAAAGGCAGCTGGATTGCCGATCCGGCCGCGCCTTTGGGCGCCATCGGCTTCGATCAGGGCATGGTCGAGTCGGCGCTCGAGGGTGCCGGGCTGAAGGTCGACCTCGTCAGTCTCGGCCACTGGCGCGGAACCTCCAGCAGTCATTACCAGGACATCATTGTCGCCTCCAAGCCAGGAGGCCCTGCATGAGCTTGCGGGTCCTGGTCATCGCGCACAATCATCCGGATTTTCATCCGGGCGGAACGGAGATCTTCGCGCACGATCTCTTCAAGGAATTGCAATCCCGCCGGAATGTGGAAGCGCTGTTTCTTGCCGCGACGAACCGGATCTATCGCGAGCCCCGGCCAGGAACCGCCTTCCAATCCGTCGGCGACGCGCCCGATGAAGTGATCATGTGGAGCGGCAACTTCGACCGGTTCTACCTGAGCCAGACCGATACCTACGGGATCGTGCCTCATCTCGTGAACCTGCTTGAGGATTTCCGGCCGGACGTCGTCCACATCCATCATCTCCTGCTGATCGGCGTCGAGACGCTCGCGCTGATCCGCCGGATCGTGCCGCAAGCCCGCATCGTCATGACCCTTCATGACTATTACGGCATCTGCCACCACGATGGACTGATGATGCGGACGAAAGAGCGCGAGCGCTGCAGCAAGGCCTCGCCCAGCCGGTGCAACGCGTGCTTCCCAGATATTCCCGCCGACCGGTTCCTGCTGCGCGAGCAGTTCATCAAAACCTTGTTCAGTCAGGTTCACCGGTTTATTGCGCCGAGCCACTTTATCAAGGATCGCTATGTGGCCTGGGGCCTGAATGAGAATTCCATTGACGTTGTCGCCAATGGGCGGCCCGCCGTTCAGCCTGCACCTCATCGGGATTCCCCGGACGGAAGAAGGCCTGTCTTCGGCTACTTTGGAAACATCAATCCGTGGAAGGGTGTTCCGACACTTCTGAAAGCCGCCCAGCAGGTTGTATCCGCAGGTCTTGATGGCTTCGAGCTGCGCCTGCACGGCAGCGCCCTGTTTCAGACGGATAAGTTCATGKGCGAGTTGCAAGATCTCACGAGGGAGATCGAGCCTCATGTCGTCTCCTTGGGCTCCTACAAGCGCGATGAGATTCCCCAGCTCATGTCCGCCGTCGATTGGGTCGTCATGCCCTCGATCTGGTGGGAGAATGCGCCTCTCGTCATTCAGGAGGCCTTTCTCCACCGGCGTCCCGTGATCGCCAGCAATATCGGCGGCATGGCCGAGGCGGTTCGCGACGGCGTGAACGGGCTTCATGTCCGCGCGGATGATCCAACCGCATTGGCAGCCACCCTTCGCAAGGCCGCGAATACTCCCGGCCTTTGGGAAACTCTGGTCAGCGGCATCGATAGCCCTCCCCATATCGGCGAAGTCGCTGACCGGCACCTCGGCCTCTACCGCGCTCTCAGCGGCAAGGCCGAGGTCATCGCATTCAAGGCAAGTGCAGCATGAGCCAGGCAAAGAAGTCCACCATCGTCGCGAGTGAGCAGGTTCCCTCTCCCCGCATCCAGGGGCGTCTCGATGCCATCGAAGGGCGCCGCCTCTACGGCTGGGTGTGGGACCCTGCACTTCCCACCGAGCGGCTGCTGATCCGCATTCTGCTCGAAGGCCGCATGGTTGCCTCCGCCACCGCGGATCTTCCGCGCGTCGATCTGCGGCGCAATGGAATCGGCGATGGCGGTTATGCATTCGAGGTCGAGCTTGCCGAGTCGCTGGCGAATGTCTCGGATAGCCTGACAGTTGTCGCCGTCTCATCATCGACGGGCGAGGAGATCATTCTTCAATCTCCTACCCAAGGCGAGCGGGCCGCCGAGGCTGCAATCTCCGTTCCGCTCAACCGCGTCCTGGATCGCATGGACCTGCTAATCGAAGCGCAACGGCGGTCTCAGCTGATGCAGCGGGAAGCCTCGGAAGCTTTGCGCAGCACGGCCAAGCAGGTCGAGGAAATCACGTCCCAGGAAAGCGGGATCAACGCGGCGCTCGACACCGTCACTACGACGCAGGCCGAGTTGTCCAGGCGGGTCTCCGACATCGAGGTCTTTCACCTGCGCTTCGATCAGGTTCTGGCCGATTTCGATAAGCGGATCGAGGAACTCAGCAAGGCAGCCGACCGGCCCTTCCGAAGAGCGGTGGCTTTGCTCATTGCGCTTGGAGGACTTTCAGCAGCCAGCGCCGTGGTGACGCTTCTCATCGTCCTGCGAAGAATCTTCACATAACAACGATCCAGCGTACTGAGCATTGAAAACAAAAACAGGAAATAGCAGGGGCAACCACGTGAAAGAGCAGGCCCAACTTCCGGTCGATGGTGAAACGGCCCTCGCCACTCCGATCAGCGACGATCTCGTGCTGATCTGCGGAGTGGCCGATGCTTTGCCGAAGGCTGTCCCGGTTTTATTGAATGGCGATCCGTCCATGACCATGACCGCTCGTGTGGTTACATGGAACCGACCAAATGCGCCGGCGGATGCCGCCATCGGCTTCATTGCCGTTCTGCCGATCAGACTTGCCGATAAAGTGCGCCTGCGGTCCATCGTCATGCGGCGAGAAGGTCATCCAATGCGCAGGACGCTGATCCGCCCGGCTGTGCCGCTCGCCAACCTGATGCAGATCATCGCGAGCGATGCCGCCACCGATTTCGAGCAGGTGGCGGACGGCATTGTTCAGACCCTGCTTTCCGGCAAGACCGCGCAGAAGCATTCGAAGACCGCACTTACAATCCTGCGCAGTGCCGCTCGGAACGATGGCTGGATCGAGGTCATGGGCTCCCTCGACACCGGCGAGTTGTTTCTGCAGGGCTGGTCGATGGGTTTTCCCGCCGATGAGGTGAATGTCCTCGTGACACATGACGGAGGCTTTGCCGCCGCTCAGTTCAACTCCGCAACGGTCCATCGCGCCGATCTCGGCGGGAATGGGAATGGGTTCATCGGAATTCTCGATGCGGGAAGCGCCGTCGATCCTGCCTCCATTGAAAAGGTGCTCTTCAATTCCGGCGACGGCTGGAGGGCTTTAGATGTTTACCAGCAATGCGTGCACTTGGCCTCGACCGATGTTCCGGCCCACATCCGTGAAGGCCTGACGCGGGTTGTCGGAAAGCCGAAGTCGCTGAAGGCGCTTCGCCGGGCCGGCGAACGGTTCGATGGCCGCGATACGGTATCGTTCCTTCAGGACCCTGTGCGCATCGGCATGGACATGGCGGTCGAACTGCCGGACGGTGGCCTTCTTCTTGCGGGCTGGATGCTGGACCCCGACAATCTGGCTTCATCGGTCAATATTCGGGTTGGAACAGCCTCGGTCCGCGTCGACGAGACCTGGACGCGCCTTTCACGCCCGGATGTCACAACGGCTTTCGACCGCAATCCCCTGTTCGAAGGACGTCTCGATCTCCAGCGAAGCAACCATGGCTTTCTTGCCTTCGTGCCCGACCTTCCGAAGATCGACGATCTTCCGGTCTATTTCGAATTCGTGATCGGAGACGAGGCTGTTGCGTTTTATCCATTGAAGCCGGTCAGAGGATTGTCGCGGCGAACACTTGAGCGTCTCGTCGCGCCCTTGGATCATCGCACGGCCGCTGCTTCCGTCGCGATTGACCGGCATATCGGCCCGATGATGCAATCTCTCGCTCAGGCAACTCCCGAGATCGTCGAAATCCGGGACTTTGGATTTGATGATGAAGGAAAGAGCAAGGTGCTGGTGCTTGCAGCGGGCCTTGATGCGGAAGAGGCCGGCGTCACGCTCTCGCTTCTTGCCCTCGATCCCGAGGCGAGCGAACTGCCGATCATCGTATCCGCCCCGACCGAGAGTTTTGGGGCGATCGCGCCCGAGGTCGAGCGGCTCTCGCGTTTCTATGGAATCAACGTGCGCCTCGTTGCGGCAGATGGGGTCCACGACGCCTGCGATGCCTACGAAGCCGCCGCGCAAGTGACATCTGCGGATACCTTGATTCTTCTCTCCGCAGGCGTTCTGCCGCGTCATCAGGGTTGGGTGTCAGCTCTCGAGCGCGCCTACCGCAAGCGCAACGGCAAGGCCCTCGTCAGCCCGACGATCCTCTATGAAGACAACTCCATCTGCTTTGCCGGGGCATGGCTCGAAGAAGGCGAGCAAGGCCTCGTCGATAAGTATATCGGCTATCCGCGCGATGTGATCCGAGACCACCAGGCGACGGAAGTGATGGCGGGATCGGCGGCATGCTGCATCGTCTCCCGCTCGGCCTTCCAGGCGGCCGGCGGTTTCAGCAAATCCTATCTCAGCGCCAGCGAGAAGGGCCGCGATCTCTGCCTCAAGCTCCGGCTGGCTGGCACGCCATCCGTGTGGTTGCCGGATGTGGAGATGATCTCGGCCGACGAAGGAAGCGGCCCCGCAGGCATGCCGTGGCGCCGTCTGGCCCAGAATATCGACCGCTGGAGCTTCGACCGCCGGTGGTCGCTCCTGATCAACAATATGCAGGGATGATGATGACCAAAGCCCCTAGACGTGTCCTGGTCGTTTCGCATGGCCACCCAAGCTACTCCCTCGGCGGCGCGGAAATCGCTGCCTACAATCTGCATAAGGGAATCAATCGGCTTGAAGGAGCGGAATCCCGCTTCCTGGCCCGCGTCGGCCACCCTGTGGTCAGGCATAGCGGCACGGCTCTCATGAGCCTTCGTCAGAAGGACGGAGAGATTCTCTACCATGCCGATGAATACGATCATTTCCTCATCTCAAATCGAAATACTCAGGAGCTTGAGAGGGATTTTCTGCGCGTTCTGCGGGATCTCAAGCCGGATGTCGTTCACTTCCATCACTTCATCGGGCTTGGCCTCGAATGTCTTCACGCCGTTCGCCGGACATTGCCGGATTGCATCATCGTGATCACATTCCACGAGCTGCTCTCCATCTGTCACCATCATGGCCAGATGGTGAAGACGGGCGGCGGCAAGCTCTGCCACCGTGCGTCGCCATCCGATTGCAATGCCTGTTTCCCGGAGATCGCGCCGGCCCGCTTCCTGCGTCGCGAGCATTTCGTTCGCAGCCTTCTCGAGGTCGCCGACTTCTTCGTCTCTCCCAGTGAGTTTCTGGTCGACCGATATGTGGAATGGGGGCTCGACCGCTCCCGCTTCACGGTCATTGAGAACGGCCTCGACATCGCGCAAGTGACTCCGCCTCGCAC
>NZ_JBFUMH010000162.1:0-11832 GCF_054049475.1 Microvirga sp. P5_D2
GCCGAGCGTCCGGAGTTGCCGACCGATGGGGTGGGCGCCAGCACAGGCCTCCATGCCAATCAGGCAGGGTGGGATGTTCGCCAGGCGCTGGGTGAGCTGCGTGCGGGAGAGCTTGATCCGCAGCACGATGGCGCCGCGCTCATCCTGGCCGACGAGATGGAAGCTGTTCTTGCCCAGATCGATGCCCAGCGTGGCAATGGCGGCAGAGGAAGAAGACCGTGACATGAGACGTGCTCCTTGCGTGGCTCGGATCCCCACACTGTACGAGCAAGCGGGGCAGAAGCACGGCCGGACCATCCCATTACCAGACGTTCCCTGGTTCAAGGAAATGTGTCAGCCAATCGAGCCTTGAGGCTTCGTTTACCTTCATGGCCAGTTATCCGCCCCTGCGGCAGATCGCTTCCGCCAAGGGGGTTGAGTTCCGCCACTTGCCATAGAAAGCTAAGGCTAGGGGCGCTGGAAGAGGATCGGCCAATGCGGGTGGTTGCCTTTGTCGCTTACCTTGCAATCTTGAGCGCTGCCTTGCACCCCGAGACCCCCTAAGATCGTGAGATCTTGCGCAAGTGCCATGCGGCGCTGCCAAGCGGTGGCGTGGTGATCATCAGTGAGCTGCTCGCCGATGACGATAAGACAGGCCCTGTCCCGGCAGCGCTGATGAGCCTGAACATGCTGATCGAGACCGAGGGCGGCCGCAACTACACGGCGGGGGAATACAGCACCTGGCTTGACGAGACCGGGTTCTGCGACATTCAAACGGTCAGGTTTGAAGCGGCTGGGGCAAACGGCGTTGTGCTCGCCCGCAAGCCTTAGTCAACCAGATCCATCACATCGAACGGACGACCTCTCAGCCGTTTAGGCTGGCAGCTCAGTCATGGCGGCGCGCAGGCGCTTGTCATAGGCAGACCACGGTCGGGATGCCCCGCGCTCAGGGCCTCCAGCACAGGCGTCACCGGGCCATCGCCGAGGTTCATATCGAGCAGGGCCGCATCGATGGCCGAACGGTCCTTGATTAGGTGCCGCGCCTCACGGACCGATGACGCTCGGCCAACCGGCCCCCTCTCCGCCTCGGCGAGAAGATCGCTAAGGCCTTCCGCCACGAGCGGCTCATCCTCGACCACGAGCACCCGATATCCTGCCAGCATGGACCGCTCGTTCTTCTGCGGTGCCAACAAACGAGCACGCCTCGTCCGATATTCCTAGGAAATTGGAACTCCGGTTCTTCCCGTTGGGCTTCAGCGTCTCGGAGTGGGCAGGCGATCAAGATGAATTGGGATTGTGATTTCCCGGATGTCGGGCTGGACCAGGGTCGCTAGCGCAACCATGGTGGCAAAGCCAAGCCCGGCAAGAATGGCAAGAACGACAAGAAACCGGACCAACGTGGGCACGGGCGCCTCTACAAGCTCTCAAACTCTGCCTACACAATGGTCAACTCACCGGGACGAAGATTGACTGAGAGCCGGCGCCATTAGGGCCTTGTCTTCCCACACACCACGCCTGTGCTGAGCCGGCAACGCCGTCAGGCGAACGAATTCCCTGGGGTCCCGATCCGCCGACGCCTCTGCGTCGTTGTCCTGTTGGCCTGCCTGGAGTTGTGAGGATCGTTCACGGGAGGGAGCCGATGCCTGTCTTCAAGCGTGAGTTGGCCTTTGCCGCGGATCGCCCGACCGAGAACGCGTGCGACTGGTGGCACCTGGTCCTCGATACCGACGCGCTGGGCCTTTATGTGGAACATACCTGGATCCATGTGAGCCCCCACGAGGACGGCCAGACTGCACGTGGTGCACAGCGCTTCGGGATCAACGACTTTCTCATGCTGGCCGAGGGTCGGCCGGCGCACCCGATGCTGATGAGCGCTCTCAGGGAGATGTTCCACGACGCCGCACCTGCCTCCGAGTAGCGTGGTCATCCGCCTGTCTTCTCCGGGCCCGGGCCCAACAGGAGTTCTTCGTATCATAGGTTAGTGGCAGGGCTCTTTCGGTGCCTTAGAGGCACACGGACCTCCGCGCGGACCAGCCGGAGGCTGCCTTTTGTGCGTGGAGGAGAAAACATGGTCGCCAACAGTCTCAAAGCCGAGACACGCACGGACGAACCTGATGGCCTGGAGGATCCGCCATACTGGCCGCCATTCCGCATCTGCGCGCCTTTGCCATCTCTCTGATTGGCAACATTGAGCGTGCGGACGATCTGGTGCAAGCGGCACGATCAAAAGCCGCGTGAACCGCGCCCGCACCCGCTTGGCGGAACTCCTGGCATTTGATGCTGAGGAGGACCTTAGCCCTGATCGTCTGGTGAAAGCCGCACTGTTCCTGCACACGCCCTGAAAAGGGCGGTAATGCACCTCCTAGACAAGAGGCTCTGATCGGTTACTCGGGCATGCGCTCGTCAGGGATCTCGCCGATGGCGGCGGAGCTGGCTTCGGCGGAAGCCGCCGGCGGAGCATTCTCCACCGTTGCGTCGGAGCGCTCCTGCCCTTGATCGGCAAGCTCCTGCTCTGCCCTGAACCGGTGATCCTCGGGACTTCCGGTGCGGCCTTCACTCTCCTAGATCTCGTAAGCCCGCTGCCGGATCCTAGGCGTCCGTTCGGGCGATCTTGAGCGGAATCGAGATTGTTCACATGATGCGCAAGGGACAGGCGAAGTACGTCCGCAGTTTGCAGCTATCCCTCGCCGAGTGGTCCAGCATCCTGGCTGTGTGAGGCTTGCGGGTGGTAGGCCTCGACGGCTGACAATGCAGCCTCGCGCACCTGCTTCATGGTTGAGTGTTCCTGCATCGACCCGTAGCAAAGAGCAAATTCAAGATCCGATATCTGCACTTCCGACGTTGTTTTAAGAGGCCTCAAAAGCCCAGCCTTAACATCGTTCCCTGCCATTGGGACTGGTAGAAGACCTATCCCGAATCCATCCCGGACCAAGTGCAGGATTGTCGCGAGTGACGCGCAGCCATGGATGAGGGGAACAGGTAAGTCCGGATTTGCAAATAGACGCTTTACCTCTCTGAAGGGGACCGTGTCCTTGGGAAAGGTTATGATGGGAGATTGTGCCAGATCATTGAGAGCCAGTGGCCGCGCAAGGACAGGGCACCCAGCCGCCGCAAACCAGTCAAGTTTACAGGTATAGATTGGGATGACCACCATGCCAGTGGGCAGCGACTGGCGCATCAGAATTGCTATATCGATATGGTCGTCGAGAAGTTGCTGAGCCAATACAGGTGACGTGTCGACAGAGAGTTCCAGCTGAGCATTCGGAAGTGCGATCCGAATTTTTTTCAGCATTATGGGGAGCCATGTGTGCACGATGGTTTCCGAAACACCGATCCGAAGTGTGCCTGCAAATCCCTGAACAGAGTAAAGATTTGCAGCAATCTGATCACGCAATCCCTTGAGCCGGCTGGCTTGGTCGAGAAAGAGGCGCCCCTGAGGTGTAAGCCGTGCGCCTCGGCGTTCGCGAACGAAGATCGTAATTCCTAGCCGGCTTTCCACATCTGCAATCCGCGCTGACACCACGGATTGAGAGAGCCTCAGTTTGTGAGCAGCAGCTCGGAAGCCACGGCAGTTGAAGACCTCCTGAACGATCTCTGCATCCTGAATATCGAACACTGCTACCTCTGCGCCAGGGGGGCTAACCAAGTAGACACTCAACCCTAATTTGATCGGATTTTCAGATCAATTCGATTTTCATTTGATCGGTTGACGCTAACGACTTTTAGGAGTTTGATTTAGTAGTAGTGGGGAAGATCCGGCGGGTCCGATGGGTGCAGTTCTTCTACGAACCAACAACCTGTCTAAAAGTTTTGGCGGCGTCCACGCCGTTTCAGACATGACCTTTCAGGTTATTGAAGGCAGTTTGCATGCTGTGATTGGGCCGAATGGCGCTGGCAAGACAACTTTTTTCCATCTTCTAACCGGGGTCTACTTACCAACCCAAGGTCAGATCTTCTTCGAAGAGGAGGATGTGACCCGCCTAGGTCCAGCTGCACGGGTAAAGCTTGGAATCGCACGCTCCTATCAGCGTACAAATATTTTCCCGCGCCTGACTGTTCGGGAAAATCTGTTGTTGGCTGCCGAGCGGGCTCAAGGCGAGGGCTGGTCTCTGCTTCCCAGGACAGCAGGCGCGGCTGCCCGTGACTTAGCCGACAGTACTTTGGCCCTTTTGGACCTCGCTCAAGTCGCAGGAGTGGAGGCCCAACAACTACCGTATGGCGCCCAACGTCTCGTCGATATCGGAATTTCCCTTTGCTGTCGGCCGAAATTGCTTTTGCTGGATGAGCCGACGAGCGGGCTTTCGTCTGCAGAGTTGCGGGAGGCGGTAGATACCTTGAAGATGCTCCGAAAGAGCTACACCGTGGTTCTTATTGAACACAATATGGAGCTTGTCGTCGGCATGGCTGATCGCGTGAGCGTCCTTAATTTCGGCCAGCTACTTGCAGAGGGTACGGCCGACGAAGTGGGACGAAATCCTGCAGTCCAGACGGCATACTTCGGTTCGAGACGCTCGGCAGGCGCCCGATGAGCGGCTTGGTTGTCAGCAAGATCGCCTCGTCATATGGCCAGAGCCTTATCCTTCATGGCGTTTCGTTGCGCATTCCCTCCGGCGGCGTCGTTACACTACTCGGACGCAATGGCGCTGGGAAGACAACAACGATTCGGTCGATTTGCGGTCTCCTGACACCAACCTCAGGCCAAATCGAACTTGACGGTACAGATATCACCTCCTGGCGGGCCGACAAGATTGCGCGTCACGGCATTGCATGCGTGACTGAAGATCGGGGTGTGTTCACGCACCTGTCCGTCCGAGAAAACTTGGCGCTCGTGAAGCGTCGGAAAAGCGCATGGTCCCTCCAACGCATCCTCGACGACTTCCCTCTTATTCAGCCCCTTCTCGAACGTCCAGGCGGCGCTCTATCCGGTGGTGAGCAGCAAATCGTTGCGATTGCTCGCGCGCTCATGCTGGATCCAAAAGTCCTTTTACTTGACGAGCCATCCCAGGGCCTCGCGCCTGTGATGGTCGATCGCGTGCTGAAAGTCCTCTCAGGTCTCAAGGCAACTGGCCTTTCAATGCTGATTGTCGAGCAGAAGCTCGATGTCGCGCTAGAGTTGGCCGAGCATGCCTATGTCCTAGAACATGGTCGACTGGTCCACGAGGCTCCAGCTCATGAACTCGCGTCTGACACCGAGGCCATTCACAAGTATTTGGGGATCAGCGCGTGATGCCGCGGAGAGTTGAGCCGTGAGTGGCTCAACCTAACAAGAGGGAACAGACATGACATCGGGTTTTTCCAGGAGACGCGTACTGCAGGGAGCCGGCGCACTTGCAGGTCTAGGTTCCATTCCATTGATCGGGCGATCCGCTTTTGCCGCACAAGGCAAAGCATCGGTTTTGGGCATTGTGCCCTTGACCGGGCCTTATGCTGCCGATGGCGAGCGGATACAGCGTGGCCAGCAGTTGGCGGTCGAGGATTTTAAGGCCAGTGCAACGGGGCTGGACATCAATTACATATCCCGTGACAGCGCCGGCGACGCAGGAACCGCAACTCGGCGGGTTTCGGAAGCGATCGAGCGCGAAAACGTCGTTGCCATCGCTGGTCCTTGGGCAGATGATGTTGCGGCCGCCTTGACCGAGATCGCCAAGCGCCAGAAGCGTGTCCATTTCTGGAGTGGTGGCCCCTTGCCGTGCCACCGCTATTATTTCAATTGGGCGCCCCCCTACTACACTGGCGTTGAGTCGACGATGAAGTATGTCGCTCAGAAGAATCCGAACGCCAAGCGCTGGTACATGCTGACGTCGGACTACTCGTTCGGATGGACGCTTGAGGAGCTCGAGAAGCGCTTCGCAGGGCCAATGGGTATCGAGTTTGTCGGCTCGAAGCGCCATGTGCTCGGCGAGCGCGAGTTCAGTCCCTACATGGCTGAAATTGCGGCTGCCCGCCCGGACGTTCTCGTGCTGAACAACTTCGGGCTGGATACCGCTCAGGCACTGCGCGCCGCCCATTCCTTTGGTCTTACGCAGCAGGCGAAAATCCTGGTGCCTTGGGGCAGCGGCATCGAGGATTACCTCCGCCTTGATCCGTCGATCACGCAAGGTGTCGTTATCGGCTCTGCCTACTACTATACTATCGACAACCCAATGGCTCAGAACTTCGCAAAGCGTTATATAGAGCGCTACCAGGAACCGCCGGGATATCCTGCCGGTAGCGGTTATGCGGTCATGCAGCTTATTCTGCAGGGGTTGGCGAAAGCACAAGGCACCCAATCGGCTGATCTTGTAAAAGCTCTCGAAGGTCTGGAGCTCGACACAGTCGTGGGCCGTACGCGCATCGATGCGGACACTCATCAGGCTTTCCGTCCGTTCTTCGTCACCGAAGGGAAAACACCCGCCGAGGTCAAGGACAAGTTCGATGTGGCCCGGATCGTCAGCACACATGAACCCAATGTTCCCGCTGACGCCTTAGACTGCAAGAACATCGGCGAACTTTGAGAATCGTGACTGCCGTTCAGTCCGACTGAACGGCAGCTTTCCCTTCAGGCGGGGTGTCCACTGTGGAACTGCTTCTGTTTAAGCTCCTGAATGGCATAACGACCGGCGCCTTGTACGCGGTCACGGCGTTCGGCCTGACATTCATTCTTGGCATGCTGAACATTCCCAATTTCGCCCATGGTGCCCTTTTCGCACTGGGGGGATATCTCGCCTATAGCATTGCGCAGGCAACCGGCTCCTATTGGATAGCACTTGTCGTTGCTCCGTTACTCCTTGCGGTCTTCGGTGGCGTCCTCGAACGAGTCATGCTGCGACCGCTCTATGGGTCTGATCCAGAGAGTGACAACTTTCTTCTGCTTGCTCTCTTTGCCCTCGCAATTATCCTGCAAGAGGTGATCATCATGATCTGGGGAGCGGCGGGAGCAAGTAGCCTTCCTCCCAGCGCTCTCGCCGGCGCCCTTAAGCTCGGCCCTATATATTACCCGAAATTCCGCTTGTTCGTGCTTGCGGCTGCCGGAGCCATCGTACTCCTTTCATGGTTCTTCATCGAGCGCACGCGTGCCGGATCACTGATCAAGGCAGCAATTGAGAACCGCGAGGCGGTCATGTTGCTTGGTGTCGACATCCGAATCCTGTTCGCAGCGAGCTTTGCGTTTGGTACGCTCCTAACGGCGTTGGCTGGCGTCCTTAGCCTTCCGATCCGAGGCCTCCACCCGCTCATCGGCATGGACATTTTGACCGTGTCGTTTGTCATCGTTGTCGTTGGAGGACTTGGCAATCTTTACGGAGCGATCTTTGCCGGTCTTTTGATCGGAGTTCTCCAAGAGCTTGCAACCTATATTGACCCCCTGGCCTCATGGCTGGCGGTCTACCTCGTCATGATGGTCGTGCTTCTCGTCCGTCCGATGGGCCTGTTCGGAAAGCGATGAGGTCGCAGAGAGTCCAAAATGTCGCGAAAGAGTCCCACCCCAACGAACCTGCTAACGCCCGTTACAAGCGGATCGTTGTTGGTTGCCCTTTTGGTTGTAATCCCATTGGTTCTGCCAATGGCTCTTGCCATTGACATCGTCATCTACTCCATTGCAGCTCTCGCGTTTAGCCTCATGCTCGGTCAGGCCGGTATGCTGTCCTTTGGTCAAGCAGCGTTCTTTGCACTTGGAGCCTATACGGCAGGCTACCTGCTGAAGCAGTACGGCGTCACGGCCATTCCAGCTCTCGTAGCGGCCGCCATTGTAGGAGGCGCGGGCGCAGCCCTCGTGGCGGTTCTGACAGCGCGGCTTCGCGACGTCTATTTTGTCCTTATGACGCTTGCGTTTGCGCAGTTGGTTTACTTCATAGCGATTACTTGGCGGACTGTGACAGGCGGGCCGTCCGGCTTAACCGGGATTTCACGCCCCATTCTGAACCTTGGTCTTACACAGATCGACCTTACCTCATCGACATCATTCTACGTCTTCGCATCGGTCGTCCTTCTCCTGGTTTTTGTCTGCTTCTATTCGATCATTCTATCACCTGTTGGCCTCATCCTGCGCGGTATCAAAGATAATGCCGATCGCTTAGAAGCCATCGGCTACTCAGTCTGGCAGTACCGTCTTTTTACCTTCACTGTCTCAGGGGCTCTCACGGGGTTGGCAGGAGCGCTCTATACTTTCCAATGGCAGCTTGTCCCCGCCAGCAAAGCCAGCATGAACGAGTCAGCCGCGATTGCGTTCATGTCTATTCTCGGTGGCGTAACCGCCCCTCTCGGACCAGTGGTCGGGGCCGCCATCTACATCTGGCTGAGCGACATCGTATCAACCTATTGGGCGCGTTGGCCGATCGCTTTTGGCGCCTTCATTATTTTCATCATCTTCTTTCTCCGCGGCGGCATCATGCAGGGTATCGAGATGGTCGCAAAAATGCTTACCGGGAAACGATCGAAAGTCTGAGATGTACCACGTCGCCTGTACGATGCAGGAATGCCGGTGACGGATTTGCTGAACAGATCAACTTCGGTACTCTAGAGCCCCCTGCATCGGTCATGGACCAGATTGAGAGCGCGCGATGTCTGACCAAGATCTGATCATCCAGCGTCTGAAGGACAAACTCGGCTACGTAGCGACAGAGGCTGAAGCGACTGAGGTCAACGACCTCCTGATAATTGTTGACGCTGCTCCGCGGCTCGGGACGGTTCTCGGACATGAGCCGGCGACCACATTCGTTCCTCTCGAGGCTAAAGCTACGGAGGGCGACTGTGGGGAATAAATCGAAAATGCGAGATCGTCATAGCAAGCTCGCGATTTCCGAGTTATCTCCGCGCATCCAGGCTCGTGAGATATCTCCGGTTGAACTTTTAAACCAGAGTCTGGCGCAGATAGCGCAGACCGATTCAGAACTCCGGAGCTTTATCACCGTCACCGAAGAGAGCGCGCGGGCAGAGGCGATAGCAGCAGAACAGCGCGCATACCGGGGCGAGCGCCTCGGCCCACTCGATGGGATCCCGATAGCCGTGAAGGATAATGTTGCATCCAAAGGAGTCCGGACGACAGCTGGAAGTCCGATCCTTGCACACTTCATCCCTGACCGGGATGCTCCCTCACTCGCAGCCTTGCGTTCAGCGGGGGCAGTGATCGTTGGAAAGACTAACATGCATGAGTTTGCCTATGGGGTGACAAGTGCCAATAGTCACTTTGGGTCCGTGATGAACCCGCTTGACCGCTCGCGGCTTCCTGGCGGCTCTAGTGGTGGCTCGGCGGCCGCTGTCGCTGCCGGAACCGTCGCCGCAGCCCTTGGCTCCGACACAGGAGGTTCAATTCGCATTCCCGCAGCTGCATGTGGGCTGGTAGGGCTCAAGCCGACCTATGGTGCAATTAGTTGCGAAGGGGCGATCCCCCAATCATGGTCTCTCGATCATCTAGGTCCAATAACCCGGTGCGTCGAAGATGCTCATTTGCTCCTCGAAACCCTTGCCAGGCGCGACTTCAGCATCCCAGAGCTGGATCAGCGAGATCTGCGAGTGGGAATTCCAAAGACGCTGGTTGCGGCAGCTAGTCTCGACGCGCAGGCCGCTTTTGAGGCGGTGGTTGACGACTTCGTGGGGCTCGGCGTTACGATTAGGTTTATCGATCTTCCCGAACTTGAGGCTGCACACCGGTCCTGGCTCACAATCCTGTTGGCAGAGTCGGCCGCTTATCATCGCTCCAATCTTCTGAACCGCGCGGAACAGATTGATCCTGGCGTACGTCCATTTCTGTTGGCCGGGACGCTGATCGAGGCCGGACAATACCTTGATGCCCAGCGCTTCCGCCGTCAGTGGTCAATGACTCTCCTGGAGGTTCTCGCGGACGTCGATGTTCTTCTGACCCCAACACTGCCAACGGCTGTGCCGCGGCGAGAGGACCTCTACGTCATCGCGGCAGAGAGCCGGATCAGCGTGCGAGATGCGATGGTCTTTTACCAGTGGCCGGCAAACTTGTTGGGCTGGCCTTCTATTTCAGTGCCAACCACGCAACGCATCGACGGTTTGCCGGCCAGTGTGATGCTTACCGGGAAACCTCACGCCGAAGCTCGCCTTCTTGCGATAGCTCGGGCATTTGACCACTTTCAGGAAACACGTTGATGAAAGTCGCTGGTGAACTGCCCGGTTCGTCAGCAGAGATATGAGGTAACGCGGGCGAAGTGCTCCAGCCTTTCCGTTAGTCTGGTCGGCAAACTTCCTTAGGGCTCAGGAGGCTTGTCATTAGGAAGAAGCGCTTCTCAGTTGTGCAGATCGTGGCCGTCCTGAAGCAGGCGGAACTGGGTCAGCCAGTGGCCGAACGGCGCCTTGGCGTAAAGGCGTTGGCCCTGCAGGCAGCGCGGGCACCACCTTGGTACCAAGGTCAGCCAACTCAGCCGCGAGTTGCGGCATGGTAAGGTTGTTCGTCGCCGCGACCCGCCGCAAAAGGAACGTGCTGTGTTGATCCAGTTTGGAGTAGCGTCAACCGCCCTCTGGCTTAGAGGCAAGGCTGCCAGTGGTCTGATAGGCTGTCATGAGCCGGACCACGAACGCCACGGACACCTCGAAATGCCAGGCGGCGGCGTGACGGGAATGACCTGCTTCCACAAACCGGACCACCCGTTTTGCGCAGATCGAGCGAGCCTGAAGCGCTTGGGGTTGGTAGTCCAGGCTCGGCGTTAGCTTTCGCCGGCTCCTGAGCCCTGCGCCAGCGGCGAAGGGCTTATCCGCAAAGCATATTCCTGCGGCGTTCTGTTTCCAAGCGCCATGTGAGGACGGCTCTCATTGTACTCCCTCCGCCAAGCTTCGATCAGCCGCTTGGCCTCCGCGATGGTCTCGAACCAGTGCAGGTTCAGGCACTCGTCCCGCAGGCCTGCTCCGAGATGCCGACCTGCCGGATCAGGTCGGCCACCGGCAATCCCAGTTCCGCCTGCTTCAGGACGGCCACGATCTGCTCGACCGAAAATCGCTTCTTGCGCATGACAAACCTCCTTCGTCCCAAAAAGGAAATCTGCCGAGAAAACTAACATAAGAGCTGGACCACTTCCCCCGTGTCACCTCATGCGCCTTTGCCGCTTACATCGGGCGACACTCATCATCGCAAAACTGGATCGTCTAAGCCGGAACGCCCACTTCTTGCTCGGATTACAGAAGGCCGGGGTAGAGTTCATTGCCGTAGACAATCCACACGCCAATCGTCTGACCATCCATATCCTTGCTGCTGTCGCTAAGGATGAAGCTAAGCGTATCTCAGACCGCACCAAAGCCGCCCTACAAGCTGCGAAAGCAAGAGGAGTGAAGCTGGGTGGGAATAGGGGCGTTGAGCTTACTGAAGAAGTTAGGAAGGCTGGCAGGTCGGCGCAAACCGCTAGAGCAAAAGCGCGAGCCACTGACTTAGCCCCAATGCTTATTGAGCTTGAGGCTGAGGGGATACGCTCCCTCGGTGCCATCGCTAAGGCTTTGAATGAGAAGGGAGTGCCCACAGCAAAGGGTGGCACTTGGTCAGCGGCCCAGGTGATGAGGGTCAAATCTGCTCTGCAAAGCTGCGATGGAGCTACGGCTATCGCCAAACCGATGGGCTGCTCAAGGGGTGCGGTCTACAAGGTGCTGAGCCAGTGAGAGAGCAGTCATCGGCGCTGGCTAGAGCATCGGATGTTTAATCGGACGCATATCCAGCAGCCTTGAGGTAGTTCCAACACTCGTGCGGCTCAAACAAATCGCAGATGTCGCCGAGGGCGCGCCAGAGCGCGTCGAACGTTCGCGCCTCGGCCTTGCGCAAGTGTGCCTTGATCTTGGCAAAGGCTTGCTCGATCGGGTTCAGATCGGGCGAATAAGCCGGCAGGAACAGGAACCAGGCTCCGCGTTGCTTCAGACACTGCGCAGCCT
>NZ_JBFUMH010000163.1:0-11811 GCF_054049475.1 Microvirga sp. P5_D2
AAACCAGCGTAGTAGTTCATGGCTGCTCTCCTGTGCACGTGGCCAGCCGATGTTATCGGCATCCAGGGAGAGCCGCCCCATTACCCAATGTTGAAAAACTCCGCAAAGGCCGACTTCTGGGTGAGCAGCATACAGGATGCTGGGCCTCGTCTGGCCTGGTGATGCTAGTAATAGACCGATGAAGTAGGGCGCGGGAGTTTTTCAACAAAATCTGCCAAAAGGAGACCGTGCCGGAAGGAAAGTCTGGCAGCAGCAGAATTGCGCCACGTCTTGAACGCGGATCCCGTGGGCTGTCACTGCCCTTCGATCACAAACCGAATGAAGTTGCGCAGTTCTGTCAATCTGCACTCCACGCTCGTGACCTGCGCATCAAGCCCGAGAAGCCAGGCAAGATCCCGGCGATCAGGAGCTTGGTGGAGGGCTTCGATCATGGAAGCATACCTCTCCAGATCCTCAGGGCTGCTCACATATGCCTCTTTTACCAGGTCATCACACTGACGCCGCAGGGCTCCCGCTACCTCATACAGGTCAAGCTCGGGATGGTACTGGACGCCCCAGAACACTCCGGGCCCATGCCGGATCTCAACCGCCTGGACCTCGGTGAGCGTGTTGAAGGCCAGTAACGTGCCCCCTTCCGGCAGCGTCTCGACCTCGTCGGAGTGGAACGCGGGAGCGTCGAACGAGGTAGGCCTGCCGGCAAGAAGCGGATGGCGATGCCCCGCCTCCGTCAACGTGATGCGGCGGGCAAAGCCTGCTTCCCGCCCTCTGCGGCTGGGGCGAACCGCTCCACCAGCCGCCACCGTGGCGACCTGCAAGCCGGCACAGGATCCAAAGGAAGGGACACCCGCTTCGAACACGGCTCGCATCAAATCAACCTCGCGGCGTGTCTCGGGTGTGTCCTGGTAGAGGTGAAGCGGCGAGCCGGTCACAAACACCGCATCATAGCTCTGAAGCTCTGCTCTATCGGGCAGTGCGGCACCTCTGTCCGCAGGCTTCACCCGATGGCAGACAGCCCCAGGTGCGAGAAAGCGTAACGTGTCGATGTAGGTTTCGCCGGAGCTGCGTCCCACGCTCTCGCGACGGATTTCACGGGCCTGAGGCGGCTCACTCTCCGCAACGAGAAAACGTAACTGGTCTGACAAAAGGACGTTTCCGGAAGGAAGAGCCGAAGCGGCAGGGAGGACGAAACACCCCAGACCTTCCTCCGGTTCCCGCTCGCTATTCCTGAGCGAGAGGCTGTCCGGCGGCCAGATCGCAGGCTACCGGCGAAGGAGTGCCCCTGCTTCTACAGGAGCGGGGTGCCGCCCGTGACGGCGTAGATACCGCCTGTCATGTAGCTGCCGTCGTCGGAAGCCAGCAGAACATAGATGCTAGCCAGCTCCTTAGGTTGGCCAGCGCGGCCCAGCGGCGTGTCCTGGCCGAAGCTCTTCACCTTTTCGTCCGGCATGGTGGAGGGGATCAGCGGCGTCCAGATCGGCCCCGGCGCCACCGCGTTCACCCGGATGCCTCTGCTGCCCAGCATCTGTGCGAGGCCGGCCGTGAAGTTAGAAACGGCGCCCTTGGTCGAAGCATAGGCCAGCAGCATGGGGCTGGGCTTGTCCGACTGGATCGAGGTCGTGTTGATGATGGAGGAGCCCGGTCGCATGTGAGGAACAGCCGCCTTGGCGAGGTGGAACATGGCCTCGATGTTCGTGCGGAACGTATAGCTCCACTCCTCGTCGGGAATGTCCTCCAGCTTCTCGTACGTGCGCTGGAAGGCGGCGTTGTTCACCAGAATGTCGATGCGGCCGAACTCGCTCACGGCCCTGTCGATGATGGCGCGGCAATGCGCGGCCTCGGCGATGTCGCCCGGCACCAACACACAGCGGCGCCCCGCTGCCTCAACGTGGCGGGCGGTCTCGCGGGCATCCTCGTCCTCCTGCTCGTTCAGGTAGCTGATCAGGATATCCGCCCCCTCGCGGGCGTAGGCGATCGCCACCGCCCGGCCGATCCCGCTGTCTCCACCGGTGATCACGGCCACGCGTCCGGTGAGCTTGTCGCAACCCTTGTAACTCGTCTCACCATGATCGGCCTGCGGCGTCATCTCGGCTTCGGTGCCAGGCGGCTCGATGTGTTCCTGATCGGACTGGCTCATACGGGGCTCCTGCTCGCGAGAACCCGTCAATTGCTGGATCCTCGGGAAGTTCCCTACTGCCAGGATCGGGCTAGCAAGCTCGGGCTACAGCCTCATGATCAACCGAATTCAGCCTGCGGTAGCTGGAGTATGTGACCGCTCCGAACTCGTCGGCGAATGGACGGGAGCGTCATCCTGCGCTGCCACGCTTCGAATGGTAATGCGCGTCAGTTCGGACGGGCGCCCGAGCCTCAGAGCGAAGCCGGGCCAAAGTGCGGTGCCATTGTTGACGTAGAGCGTCATGCCGCCGACCGTGTACCGACCCGAGACGAAGCCGTTGTTGGCGCGCGCGACCAGTCGATCCAGTCCAAGGATCATGCCGCCATGGGTATGCCCGGACAGTTGCAGCGCCACGCCGTGTGCGGCCGCGTGCGCGGCGTCTCTCGGTTGGTGGTCGAGCAGCACGATCGGTGCGTCCGACGGCGCACCCACAAGGGCGGCATGCAAGTCCGGTGCCGGGTTGCGGGTCCGGGGCGCTGATAGGTCGGTAACGCCGGCTAGCACCAGCGCCCCGCCATCGCGGGTCAGGACCGTATGATCGTTGGCGAGCACCTGCATCCCCATGCTGGCATACTGGCGCATCCACTCCTCGTAGCCGAAGAAGTACTCATGGTTACCGGGGATGACCCAGACGCCATCCCTCGCATGCAGATCGCGTAGCGGCTCCGCATCGGCACGTCGCACGCCGAAGGAGCCATCAATCAGATCACCGGTCACCACGATTAGGTCGACACCGAGCGCATTGGACTGCTCGACCACCGCTTGCGTCCAATCCCTAGGGAACAGACGACTGATGTGAAGGTCGGTCAATTGTAGCAGCTTGTAGCCGTCAAATTGCGCCGGCAGCCCGAGGATGGCGACCTCAACATCCTTGATCGGCGGCACGCGCGTTGCCTGATAGACGCCCAAAGCCGATAGCAGCATGGCTGCAATCGCCGCCGCGTAGCGCATGCGCTCCGGTGTGGTCCAGCTTCCAAGTCGAACGAGCCTCGCCACCAGCGCGCTCACATCAAGCGCGATCTGCATCACCGCCAGCAGCACGATCGCCCCGAATGCCCAGTTAAACAGAATCACCAGCGCGCGCGGGAACTCGGGCGAGAAGACCGAGCCGGACGAAAGGCGGCTCCAGAGATGGTATTGCGACGCCACGAGCACGACGACTGCGAGGGCGATCTTTCCGCCGGGTGACCAGGGAAGTGGCCACACGAACCGCGCCAGAACATAAAGAGCCGGCAGGGCGAAAGTCAGGTGGAACATCGGAATCCTCGGATCGATGAGGTACAGGGCGGGAGAAGTCAGCCGTCTTGAAGTCCGCTTACCTAGACCGAGTGAGGGGCTCGGTACAGAGCTTCTCGTTCAGTGCACCAAGGTTCCCCGCCGCATTGCGGCGCAAGGATAACGCGGCCGTTGACTGCTGGACGTGCAATGACCTCGGTCACGGTTTTGTGCTCGGCACGAGTGCGGAAGGACGTGACATCGACGCTATCGATTTTAGGAAAGCAACAGGTGATCGACGTCCTACCAATGTCATTGGGCGGTAGAGGCCGTCCAGAGTCAGCTTTGGGTCATGCAGTGAAGTTCGCGGACTTTTCGGAACGTCCGGTTGGGCAAGGATTGCTGCCCTCCCGCTTAGGTCTTGGACGTGCCAGAAGCTGCCTTCGTTGGTAAGCCTAAGCGGACGTTCCAGCTACCTCACCGACCGCTACAGCGAACGAAGGAGGCGGAGGAAGCCAGGCGCCTCGCCGCGGAAGCCATGAGCCACGAGGTCAGGGCCAGCGAGTAGAAACCCGGATCGTGATCAGTAGAGAACCGAAGGAAAGTAACAGCCCTCCGGCTCCTGGTAGCGGCCCATGGTCATGAGCGTCATCGGCTTGATGGCCCTCATCCCCTGATGCAGACACCAGCGGAACAGGTTCGCCTGCCGCGTCGGCAGGAGCAGGGAGAGCGGCTCCGGGCTCATGGCTCCCGCGCCGGTGAGGAGCGCCCGCATGTCCAGCTCGGTCTCGGCCACGCCATGGTTCATCAGCCAGAACGTTGCCGCCGAGAGATAGCCTGTGATGCGGCCCTCCCGCTCGACCACGAAGGGCGCGAACACCTGCAACGCCTCCTGGAGTTCGTGGGTGCGCTCGACGCCATGAACGGCCGTGCAGAGCGCCCCGCAGGCGTCCAGGTCCGCAGGCGTCATCGACCGGACGGCAGAGCCCAAATCGGGTCCGCTGCGGGGCGTCCCCTGCATCAGCAGGAGCGGCTCGCGGACATCGAACCCGAGCGAGGCATAGAGCGACATCGAGCGTGTGTTGAACGCATCCTGGACGAGGCGCACGCCCATGGCGTCGCCAGCCCGGGCCAGGGCAGCCTCCATCAGCCGCCGCCCTACCCCACTGCCCTGCACGGCCGGGTCGACGGTGATCGGCCCGATGCCCCGGATCGGATCACCCTCCGCCATGAAGTTGCTGCCGACCACCTGCCCGTCCAACTCCACCACCACGCCATAGATCGACGGGGCCGCGATGAAGGTCGTGGCAAGCTGCGCTCCCGCCTCCACTGAAGGGAAATCCCACGGGAAGCCGTGCTGGTCCGCGATCCCCTTGAAGGCCTCGAAGATGATGCGCCCACAGGCCTCTGCGTCGGCGGGTGTTGCGGGGCGGATCTCTGGGGTCATCGCCGCCTCCCTGTCTGGCAGTCCCTCCCGTGCATCAGTGTCGGCAATGGGACTGCATCGCCAGCCAGATTCCCGCGGAAACGCCGTTCAGGCAAACGAGATTCCGAGCCAGATCGTGATGAAGACAAGGGAGCTCACAGTTGCGGCCCACTCCGCCGTCGTCAGCCTGCCTGAAGGTGACGCTGATGAATTGCGTAAGGCCATGGTAAACCCCTCTCGACGGATATGCCGCCGGTGCTGCCGCAAAGGACATCCAAGGCGCTCAATTCCACTTACCCCAACGTACGTCGAGGGCGACGGCGTGGATGTGTTAGGCGACACATCCACGCCGAGCTCGCACTCCTCGCGGATGGAACTCGCGGGGCGGCCTTGCATGGAAGGGCCACTTTGGGGTCAAACCAGGCAATACGGCGGGCGAAATGACGGTGAGCTTATCCTATGACTACCGAAGTTCGGCTTTCGTCTGCCCTGTGCCAGAAGGACAGGAGTCACATTTCTTCCTTCGATCATTCGAGCTTCTACAGCTTGCCTCTCGCTATAGGGTGTTCCCAGGCCCGGTATACCCGGAATGATGGACAAGAAGGTTTGCTCGTACACCGCATCAGGTCGCAAGGATAATCACACCAAAATCTCCGATCCGCTGAAACCCAAGAGCCTCGTAGGAGCGTCGAGCCGCAGGGTTCTCTGTGAAAAGCACCGCTCGCGTCGTGCCCTCCTGTTCGGCCACTCGGAGTGCACAGGCGACAACCCGTCGGGCGTAGCCACGCTGGCGCAGCGCGGGCGGCGTCCAGACGCCTCCAATCTGCACGTTGTCGTGGACCCGCGCATTGTACGTACACAGAGAGACAGGGACGCCATTCACCTCCAGCAGGAAAGCTTCTCCACGCTCGACGTGTCCCTCAATCGTGCGGGCCGCAAACTCACGCGTTGGGTCCGTCTCAGGTAGGCCGGTACACTCGACCTCGTAGCCGAAGCGCCACTCCCGCAGCAGATCAAGATCACCTTTCTCTGCGCGGCGACACGAAACAGCGTCTGACCCGAGCGGCTTAGGAACGATAAGATCGGAAAGGTTCAGAGCAAACAGGTCCTCGTGGGAGCGCCGTTGCACAGCAGGGGCGCCCAGCCCAACATGCGTCGCCTCTACTTGTGGCCAAGGCCCACCGAAGGCAACGAGAGGCCGTCCGGTTGCCTCGGCGGCCATTTTCACAAGCGGAATGGCGTCCTTTGGCGCCTCCAAATACATGTTCCCGTTCCAGGAGTGCATAGCAACGCCAGTAACCTGCCCGTCCTTCAGGGCGATCGCATAGGTGCCTTGAAGCGGCTTGCCCTCGTCGACAAGGCCGCCCGCGCTAAAAACGAGCGCAGGAACAGTGAGCTGTCAGCATGCTGCGTCAGGAATGCTTCTATTAGGCTTTCATCGCCAGATTGCGCGAGGCGGACCACAGTGCTGTCCATTCTCCTGCCTCTCCGGGCGAACCAGAGGTTAGCCACTCTTGCGCTGACGTGCATCGGTGCATGAGAGGTACGAATTGCCACGGTTAGTTCGACAACGGCGACGAACCTGGGAATGTCGCGTTCCGGTCAAGCTCGGTAATACCGTAAGCCTGAATGAAAGTCCGCTCATCCCAGCACTGCGGAAGTACGGCTTAGGTCAGCCCCGTGCCGGAAGCGGCCCTCTGAAATTTCCGATCTGACCTCCGGATGAGTGGAACCGCGACCATGCTGTGAACTCTCAATCAGCGCTTTGAACAGCGGAAGTATCCCGGCGTCCCGAAATCTCCTGAACAAGCTTGCTCAGGACGGGCGGCGGAGGCTGCCGGAGCGGGTCAAGATACAGTTCGCGCAGCCCGCTCCCGATCTGCTTCTGTGCTTCCATCTGCATGTCGCGCCAGAGTCCGTTATCGCGCCAGGCGTGAGGAATGGTGATCAGGAAACCTTCCGGCCAATCGTCAGCGTCGTGACCCATCGGTGATTGCTCTCCAATCTCCTTGCAGGAGGTGGTAAATCAACCGCGGCGGCTCGCCTGCGTTCCCTCCGCTCGGGCAGGCACCGCAAACTCAAGTTTATTTTTCGTAAAGATCACAAGACCAGGAACAGGAAAAGCTTGGCCACGTTGCTCCCCTCGCCGGCAGGAGATGCACAATGGTTGGGATCGGAACAAAGCGTGTCAGCGTCAAAGCCCTCGTGGGCTTCCTGACGGTGTCCATGTTCTTACCTCTTGCGATCGGCGCCGTCCCTGCGCGGGCACAAGGCTTGTTTGATTTCCTGCGAGGTTTTTCCCAGCCTGTGCCAGCGGCTCCCGTGCCGCAGCCCGTGGACGCTCAGCCGAACTCCTTTGACGATCAACCCCGGCGAAGAGGCTCTGCGCAGCCGAAGCCAGCCCCGGTCGAGGTCCTACAGGTCAAAACCCCGATCGAAGCGCGGCATCCCGGCGAAATGGACAACCCATTTCCTACCCTTCTCGCGGACAGCACCCTTCGGCCAGGCGACATGGTCATGTTCCCCGATGGCTTGCGGGTGTTCACTGGTCGTGTCGGATCCCAGCACAGGGTTTCGGACTTCACGCCCCTTGCGCAAGCTGGGAAGGCCGTTTCGCGCGAAACCCGCAAGCTCGTGTCCGGACTCCGTCCTGGAGAGAACATGGCGTGGAGCGCAGATGCTGTCAGGTCGCGCGGCAAGCTGGCAGACCTCACGAAGGACATCGCCACGACCGGAAGCGTGAAGCGCCCAGCCGAAGGTAAGGAACTGCGTAAGCGTTGACGTCATCGGCCGCAGCCCCAAGGCTTGGCAAAGTAATGCTTGTGCGAGTCCCGATCCTCGATCCGGGAGCGATGCTGCCCGCCTCCTGCAAGGTTCCGCCCTACTCGAGATTCCATCGTTAGCTCTTGTCCATCTGCACCAATTCCTGGATTTCGCTGACGATGGTCGCGGCGCGATAGGGCTTCGGGACGAAGCGGCCGTCCTCCGGGATTTCGTCCGGCTGCGGTCGCGCATAGCCCGAGGAGATCAAGAGCCGGACATGCGGCCAGCGTGCATGGACCTATGCTGCCAGTGCCATGCCGTCCATCGAACCGGGCATGTGCACGTCCGTGAACAGCACCTGCACTTCCTCGGAGCAAGTCTCCAGAACCGCCAAGGCGGCATCGGCGTTGGCCGCCTCCAGGACATGAAAGCCGGCATCCTCCATCTCGTCGACAGCGGTTATGCGCACCAGCAGTTCATCCTCCACCAGCAGGATGACCGGAGCATCTTCGATTGTGCGATATCCCATGTCACATCACCGGCAGCTGCGGCTCGTGGACGGCCCTTTCGGCCTGAACGAGCACGTCGAGGCCACGCCAGGGTTTGGGCATGAAAGTGACGCCTTCGGGAAGGTCACTCAGTTCAATACCTGGATCGCCGGAGGTCAGAACTATCCTGACTGTTGGCCAAAGCTTAGAGGCTGCCTTGGCAAGCTGGACCCCATCCATCTCTCCCGGCAACCGGACATCCGCAAACATCATCGCGACCTCGCCACCGCGCTCCTGGAGGCAGTCCAGGGCCGCTTCGGCAGTTCCGACCTCCACCACGTTGAGTTCGGTTTCCTCCAGCAGTGCAGCCGCGAGGTCGCGGACGTCGGGATTGTCCTCGACGATCAGGGCCACGTGCGGCTCAGGCTGCATCGCGTTCACGGTCGACCTCCTGGCTTTCCATTTGCCGCAGGATGGCGACGAGCTTGTTCGGGATCGGGGCATTGAGCACGTCCCTATAAGTCTCGGCGATCGCGCGCGCGATCATGAAGGTGGCGACATCGGGACGGAGGTCGTTGACATGGGGCAGGCGCACGTCGCCTGGGGCGTCGTGGGGCATCGGCATCTCAACCGCCGTTCTGTGGGTGCGCCGCGCTCGATCTGGCGAGGTGGCTGCCCGCCGGCAGGGTCAACCCAGGAGCTCCAAGCTCGATGCGCATGCCGCCTTTCTCCTGGAGCTGATTGACGCCTCCTCGCATGTCAGTCTTCACGAGATGCAAGCCCGCTTAAGGGAGGAGCGCGGCGTCTGCGCCGGCATCGGCACGCTCTGGCGCTTCTTCCACACGCGAGCGATCACGGTCAAAAAAAACCGCGCACGCCTGCGAGCGCGACCGGCCTGACGTCAGAGCTGCGCGCGAGGCTTGGTTTGACGGTCAGCTTGATCTCGACCCGGAACGGCTGGTGTTCATCGACGAGACAGGTGCCTCGACCAAGATGGCCCGCCTGTATGGACGTTGCGCGCGAGGGCAACGTCTGCGGGTCGGCATTCCACATGGGCATTGGAAGACCACCACCTTTGTAGCCGGTTTGCGCCTGAGTGGGTTTACCGCGCCCATGGTGCTGGACGGACCGATGACCGGCCCGTGGTTTGCAGCTTATGTCGAGCAGATCCTGGTGCCAACACTCCGGCCGGGCGACGTGGTGATCCTGGACAACCTGCCGCCGCACAAGAGCGCAGCCGTTCGAGCACTCGTCGAAGCCACAGGCGCCAAGTTGATGCGCCTGCCGCCGTATTCTCCCGACTTCAACCCGATTGAGAATGCCTTCGCCAAGCTCAAGGCACTGCTGCGCAAGGCAGCAGCCCGCACGAAGGAAGTGCTGTGGCAGACCATCGGCGAATTGCTGGACGAGTTCTCGCCTGAGGAATGCGCCAACTACTTCAGGGCCGCTGGATATGAACCGGAGTAAGTGGAAATGGCTCTAGCGTCGGCAAGTCTCTTATCAGCCCATATATTGGTTACCACGTTGCTCTGGGTGAAGCGGTCTTTGCCCTTCGTATTCGACAGGGTGGAGTTTTTTATATCGCAGCGGAGGGTCCCCATGGCATGCGGGGGCGAGTGACTGCCCTTAGGATGACGTATGGCGACACGTCTGACTTCACTCTTGTCGAAGGCGTAGCTGATCTCTTATCGGACCCTAGTCCAGACCTCTTGGCGCTATGCAATGMAGTTGCCGATCGGCGCCCCTCGCTTATCGTCATCGATACACTTGCAATGAGCTTTCCCGGATTGGAAGAGAATTCGGCTGAGGGCATGGGTCGTGTTGTTTCGGTCGCGCGTCGCCTAACAGAGCATGGTGCTGCTGTTCTATTGATACACCACGATACAAAGGCCGAGGGATCAACCCCGCGAGGTCACAGCCTCCTGAATGGAGCCCTGGATATGGCGCTTCAGCTCTTAAAGCGCGACGAAACGGGAATAATTAGAGGGCGCTTGACGAAAAACCGTAACGGGACGTGCGATATCGACTTAGCGTTCCGTATCGATACCCGCGACTTAGGCTTTGATGAGGACGGTGACGCTGTCACTCTAGCTCTCGCAAAGGAACTACCAAGGGGCACCAAGCCTCCTCTAAAGCGGCCGACAGAAAGTGAGCAAGCTGCGCTTTCAGTACTGCACGAATTGGCCGGACCTCGCCGGAGTGGAGTGCCTCTCGACGACTGGAAGAAGAAATGTGTCGGAGGGCAGAAGGTTTCGGCAGCGGATAATATCGATAGTCGGAAGAAGACCATGAGGCGCGTCATTGAGGGTTTGGCCCGTAAAGGTCAGATTGAGATCCGCAATGAATGTGTCTATCTCCAGAACGCCTGTTTTGATCTAGACGACTTTACGGATGACGACAGCCCAAATTCTCAGTCCATCTAACCGGACATTGATGGACATGTCCTGGACAACGCCCATCTTGTCCACCCGCATATCGCAGATCTTCGGCGGACAGACATGGACACCCCTTAGGGGGTGTCCATATGTCCACAGCGATGCCAATTTCCTACTCCGTATTCCGATCGCAACGGCTGTACGTTTGATCCATGCAACAATCAGTTGCTTGTATCTCCAGTTCTTTCCAAAGAGATATTCACATCGACCCGATTGGGTTTCGTACTGGACGGACAGATTCCTGACGGTTGTTAGCTAGCTGCACTGACGTTCATATTCAGATAATCCCAACACATACGTCGGCCTCGAATATATTTTCTCTCGGTTTCGAAGAAAGATGCCTCTTAGGAAAAATTGAAAATTGTCGAGAACCGGGGCTCAGCGCCCACCCCGGAAGCCCACTGGCCCAAGAAGGACCCAGAGCCACGCCTATCAACAAACAGTTGAAAGGGAATTCAGATTGTTCTTGGCTATGGACAGATGCGTAGCTCACCCGATCAGGAATCACGGTGTCGAGAGTGGCCAAAGGCCATATCTTCTTGACCGCCCCGTGGCTGAGCTCAGGGCCTGTGCTCCGTTAATTAAACGGGGTAATTACTCCCCTGCCCGATAGTGCCGGTCCACATACGGCAAAGGAGAAGCCATGAGTGACGTCATTGGAGTTCCGGGCAATCGGATCCGCTCGTTCGTGGAGCGCATCGAGCAGATCGAGAACGAGATCAAGGACCGAACGAGGCCAAGGGCGAGGGCTTCGACGTGAAGATCCTCAAGGAGATCATCAAGCTGCGCAAGCAGGATCAGGACGAGCGTGACGAGCACGACAGCCTGCTCGATGTCTACATGCGCGCCATGGCCGAAGCCGGTCCCGCTCCTGTAGCCGAAGCGGCCTGACAGCATCCGTTGCTGAAGTTGTGAAACAGGCCGCTGTTGGGTGGCCTGCTCCGTTTGACGGCAGGCCGCGACTTCATGTCAGCAGGCAAATTCGCCTGTAATACCCGTTCAGGGAATTGGTGACGCGGTGAGATATGGGTAAGCCGTCAATGTTGTGAGACGGCCTGTCTSGTCGAGGAGACGGTTCCAGGCGTGGCAGACGGCCTCCAACACCGCGTCATAGTCATCAAGCACGCGATGCGAGAGATAGCGCTCACGCAGGTACAGCCAGACCCGCTCCACCGGGTTCAGTTGGGGTGACGCCGACGGCAGCGGCAAAAGGGTGATGGTGTCCGGCACGTGCAAGGCCCGCGCGTCGTGCCAGCCGGCCTGATCCAGCACGAGCACCGCGTGTACGCCCGGCTCGAGCTGACGCGAGAA
>NZ_JBFUMH010000164.1:0-11704 GCF_054049475.1 Microvirga sp. P5_D2
CAGCAGGGGCGTGGGCGGCGATGATGGGGCGGAAGGCATTCTGATGCCCTCCGTCATGGCCGCAACGTGCGCGGTCATGACGGTCAGCACTGCGTCCGCAGCACCTTCACCGCTGCCACCAATTCCCTGATCCGTTCGCTCTGGAGAAGTGGAATAAGTGTCGCGATCTTCTCGCGCGGCAGGTCCCACCACCTCGCGTCCAACAATGCGGCGATGGTCGCCTCGTCGAAACGGTAGCGGATGACCTTGGCCGGGTTGCCGCCGACGATGGCATAAGGTGGCACGTCCTTGGTCACGAGGGCATGCGCCGCTACGACCGCGCCGTTGCCCACCGTGACGCCCGACATGATCATCGCGCCGGAGCCCAGCCACACGTCATGGCCGATGACCACGTCGCCCCGGGAGCTGTGGTAATCCTCCGTCGCGGGGGCCTGCGGCCAGAGCTCCCGGAAGGCGGAGAAGGGGAAGGTCGTGCCCCAGTCGGTCCGGTGGTTGCCGCCGAGCAGGATCTCGACCTTGTCGGCGATGGAGCAATAGCGCCCGATGGTCAGCTTCTTGCCCGACTCAGGAAACCGCACCTTGGGGCGGCCATAGGAGAACTGCCCGATGTCGTAGCCGTAGCGGCCGGCCATGCGAGCGAGGTGCAGGTGGGTCTGGTTGTGCGGGTTGCGCCAGTTCTTGAGTCGGTGCCCGAGTTTCATCTGTTGAAGCAATCCGGCTTAGAAGAACATTGACGACAGGGGGGCAGGGCGCGCACAAGAGCCTCCAGAACGTAACGGTTGGTGCAAGGAGCGTTGGGGATGGGAGACAACATCTCGCAGGATCTGAAATCGGGAGCGATGTTCTACCATCAGTACCCGCGCCCCGGAAAGCTTGAGATCCAGCCGACCAAGCCTCTCGGCAACCAGCGCGACCTGGCTCTGGCCTATTCGCCGGGCGTCGCGGCCCCTTGCGAGGCGATTGCCGCCGATCCGGCTCAAGCCGCCAATCTCACCTCCCGCCAAAACCTCGTGGCCGTGATCTCCAACGGCACGGCCGTGCTCGGCCTCGGCGATATCGGTCCGCTCGCCTCCAAGCCCGTGATGGAGGGCAAGGCGGTCCTGTTCAAGAAATTCTCCGGCATCGATGTTTTCGACATCGAGGTCGCGGAAAAGAATGTGGACAAGCTCGTCGAGGTGATCGCGGCTTTGGAGCCCACCTTCGGCGGTATCAATCTCGAAGACATCAAAGCCCCGGAATGCTTCGAGGTGGAGGAACGGTTGAAGGCCCGCATGGGCATCCCAGTCTTCCACGACGACCAGCACGGCACCGCGATCATCGTGGGCGCCGCCGTCACGAATGCGCTGGAGCTTGCGGGCAAGCGCATCGAGGACGTGAAGATCGTCACGTCGGGTGCAGGCGCCGCGGCGCTGGCTTGCCTCAACCTTTTGGTGTCGCTCGGTGCCAAGCGCGAAAACATCTGGGTCACGGATATCGAAGGCGTTGTCCATGACGGCCGCAACGAGCTCATGGACCGCTGGAAGTCGGTCTATGCGCAGAAGACCGATGCCCGCACGCTCGCCGATGTGATCCCGAACGCGGACGTGTTCCTGGGCCTGTCGGCCGGCGGCATCCTGAAGCCGGAGCTTCTCGCCAAGATGGCGCCGCGTCCGCTGATCATGGCGCTCGCCAACCCTTACCCGGAGATCATGCCGGAAGAGGCGGAAGCCGCCCGTCCCGACGCGATGATCTGCACGGGCCGGTCGGATTATCCGAACCAGGTCAACAACGTCCTGTGCTTCCCCTACATCTTCCGCGGCGCGCTCGATGTGGGTGCGACGACCATCAACGAGGAGATGAAGGCAGCCGCCGTGAAGGCCATCGCGAGCCTTGCCCGCGAAGCACCCTCCGAGGTGGTGGCGCGCGCCTATGGCGGCGAGGCGCATCCCTTCGGCAACAAGTCGCTCATTCCAAGCCCCTTCGATCCGCGCCTGATCCTGCGCATCGCGCCGGCTGTCGCGAAGGCTGCCATGGATTCCGGCGTCGCCACGCGGCCGCTGGAGGATCTGGAGGCCTATGCCGAGTCCCTCGGCCGCTTCGTGTTCCGCTCGGGCTTCATCATGAAGCCGCTCTTCTCGCAGGCGAAGGCCAGCCCGAAGCGTGTGATCTACGCCGAGGGCGAGGACGAGCGCGTGTTGCGCGCCGTGCAGGTAATCGTGGAGGAGGGGCTTGCGAAACCCATCCTCATCGGCCGTCCGAACGTGGTGGAATCCCGCATCAAGCGCTTCGGCCTCTCCATGGAGATTGGCCGTCATTTCGAGCTGGTGAACCCGGAAGACGATCCGCGCTATCGCGACTACGTCGCCACTTATGTGGAAGCAGCGGGCCGCAAGGGCATCACGCCGGATGCGGCGAAGACACTCGTGCGCACCAACTCCACCGTCATCGGCGCGCTCGCGGTGCGGCGCGGCGATGCGGATGCGCTGATCTGCGGTCTCGAAGGCCGCTTCCAGTCCCGCGTGAAGCACATCAAGGACATCATCGGCCTTGCACCCGGCGTGAATGAAATGGCGGCCTTGTCGCTCGTCATCACGTCGAAAGGCGCGTACTTCCTCGCCKACACGCATGTGCAGTTCGATCCGAGTGCGGAAGAGATCGCCGACATGGCGATTGCCTGCGCAAGYCACGTGCGCCGCTTCGGCATGGAGCCGAAGATCGCATTGCTGTCGCATGCGGATTTCGGCGCGGCCGACACCCGTTCCGCCGTGAAGATGCGCACAGCGCTCGCCTGCATCAACGAGCGCGCGCCGGATCTGGAAGTCGACGGCGAGATGCAGGCGGATGCCGCGCTCTCCCAGATGATTCGCGACCGGGTGAACCCCGGCTCGCGCCTCACGGGCGAAGCGAACGYGCTGATCATGCCGAACCTGGACGCCGCCAACATCGCCTTCCAGTTCACGAAGATCCTGGCGGATTCACTGCCCGTCGGACCGATCCTCATCGGTCCGGCCAAGCCCGCGCATATCCTGACACCATCGGTGACGGCGCGGGGCATCGTGAACCTGACCGCGATTGCCGTGGTGGAAGCGCAGGCCTTGGAGCAGGATCAGCCGACGCTGATTTGAGCATTCATAGCGGATTGCTGCATTGTCGTTGTGCCCGGGCTTGCCCCGGGCATTTCTTTTTCAGGATCAACACACTGAGCAAGAATTGCGGGGGTCTGGCGCGGATCCCGGATCCTCACTGCGCTCCGTCCTGGATGACACTCTCTCATGTCATCACCGGCCTTGTGCCGGTGATCCCGATTGTGTGAGGCGCAGCGCTTTTCGAATCGGGATGGCCGGGACAAGCCCGGCCATGACGTGTAAGCGAGACCTCACTCCGCCTTCGCGGAAATATTCAGCTTCTCCAGCGCATCCGCCGGTTCCGCTGCCAATACCGCATCCATGAAGCCGAACCCGGACGGGTTTTTCGGCGTGGCGTCGATGGTCAGCTTGCCGGGCTTCGCGATGAATTTCGAAATGGCTTCCGCCAGGGTCGAGGCCTGTTCGGAGCTGCCGATCATGGAGGAGAGCACCAACGGCACCGCGCCCGCATAAAGCTTGCGCAGGGCCTCGGGCTTGGTCTTCTGGTCCTTCGCCGCTTGCGTGAGATAGCGGTTGAGCAGGCCCTTGTCCTCGACCACCAGATGCGCCTCCTTGGCCTTCAGGCCGATCGCGGCTGCGGCTGCGGTCGCTTCATCCGTGCTGAACAGATCCTTGCTGACATTGCCGATGAGGCCGTTCAGCGAGATGCTGCCGATTTCCTGGCCCTGCAGCGAGACTTCGCTCAACTTGATCTCGCTCGCGGCCTCGTTCCAGTTGGCCGCGACGGCGAAGGACGAGGTGACGGTTTTGTAGCCGAGCGCGGCGAGCTGCTGCACCAGATCGTCGTTGCTGTCGGCGGGAAGCGCGAAGGTCGCGTTGCGCTGCTCGATGCGGATATTCGTCGGAATGCCGTTTACCGGCTTGTCCGCCGTCAATGCGAAGTCTTCGACGGTGAGCTTGGTTCGCTCAGGCTGCTTCCCCTCTTCGGGCTTGCTCATGGCATCGATGTCGATGCCGGACAGGCGCAGAGTGCCGAGGGTGGGAATGAGCATGCGCAAGGTGGCGGCGTCGAACTCCTCCGGCTTCTTGCCTTGCAGGTTCTTCAGGCCTTCGAGCGTCGGTGCGATGGAGAACCCCGTCAGGGCCATGGTGCCGATCTTGACGACGTTCTTGTCCTCGACGACCTCGAGGCCTTCGATGCGCATGTCAGCAGGCTGCTGGCCCGATCCGCTCGCATAGGCCATGCGCTGGATGCGCCCGGTTGCAGACGAGGCAGCGTTCTTCTTGCCATCAGGCGCGAGATTCTTCGTCTCGATTCCGGTTATTTCGACTTGGCCGATCTGGAATGCGTTGAAAATATCCGCAATCAGCGTGAATAGCCGCGAGGATTCCTCGGACGAGAGCTCGTCCTTACCGCTCAGCTCCGACAAAACGGCCTCGGTGCCAGTCCAGGACTCGGAAGTCGGCCGAGCCAGGAAGTCGCGGCCGTTCAGGCGAGCTAACTTGAAGGCGAAGGTACCTTTGGTGTCCGTTACCTCAATGTTGTCGGCAGCGAAACTTCCGTAAATCCGAGCCAACGGCTCGGAAGGTGTCTTCGCTTTCGTTTCATAAAGATTTGCTAATGCGCCGACATCAAGGTCATTGACTGAGGATCGTCCGACGCTGGCCAGTATCGTCCCGTCCTTGTTGGAGATTTCGACGCCGGCGGCCTCGAAGGCCGCTGAGCCGATGCGTCCGCCGACGATGTCGGACAGGACCGTGTTTCTATAGGTGGTCGCCTGCGTCTCGCTTGGCAGCGTCAGCTTGACCTTCGCTTCGGGGATCTCGATCCGCTTGGCGTTGATCTTGGCAAGGCGGGCGGCCATGGGCTCATTGGAGCCGGAGGCGAACAGCGCCTCGATATCGGCCCGCGATGAGCTGACGCCCGAAAGATCGATGCGCTTCAGCTCATAGCTGGCATGGCCCCGGGTAAATGTGATGTTTTCAAGCGAAAAGTTATCCGCGCTCTGGGCGAAGGCGGCGCTCCAGAGCGGAACCTTCACCGCTCCAACGGTCACGCGCCCGGAAGCCGTCTCGAAGGAGAGGTTGCGGATGACGGCAGGCTCGACCTGCAGGGCGGCCATGCCGCCCGCGAGAGCAAGTGCGCAGACACCGGCACGGTGACGAAACTTCATGAAAATCCCCAGTCGAAAGCTCTCGGTAAGAGCGGCTGGGGTGACTATATTGACCCGATACCCGGTTTCACAAGGAGAACGACGTGCCGCAGCCGCAGGAAGCGGTGGCGTGCGGGTTCTCGATCTTGAAAGACTGGCCGATCAGATCGTCCACGAAATCGATGACCGAGCCGTCGATGTACTGGATCGACACCTCGTCCACGATCACGGTGGCCCCATCCTTCTCGATGATGAGGTCTTCGTCCTGGCGGGTCCTGTCCACGTCGAAGGCATATTGGAAGCCCGAACAGCCGCCTCCATTGACGCTGATTCTCAGCATCGAGCCCACAGGCTCGGCAGTCATGATCTCGTTGATGCGGCGCGCTGCGCGGTCGGTCAGGGAAATTCCAGGCATGGGCTGCTTCCGGTCCTTACAAGGACATAAGTCTTGGACAAGCTTTTGGCATACATGATTTTATCAGGAAACCGGATCCCACTTTCCTGATTCATGCTCTAAGTGCAAGGTAAGTGCGCCCTGGCAAGGGTTCAACCCGAGGATGATTGTGCGGCCCTTTGGCGAGAGATGGCGAGCCTCCTATGCCTGCGACCCATGGGGGAGCCGGGGGCGGCTTTATCCCGAGGCGGTTTCGCCGACCCGCAGCGAGTTCCAGCGCGACCGGGACCGGATCATCCATTCCTCGGCCTTCCGGCGCCTCAAGCATAAGACGCAGGTGTTCGTCTATCACGAGGGCGACCATTTCCGCACCCGCCTGACCCACACCATCGAGGTGAGCCAGATCGCGAGGGCATTGGCCCGTTCGCTCGGGCTCGATGAGGATCTGGCGGAGGCCTTGGCGCTTTCCCATGACCTTGGCCATACGCCCTTCGGCCACACAGGTGAGGACACTCTCGAAGAGTGCATGGCGGCCTTCGGCGGGTTTGACCACAATGCCCAAGCCCTGCGGATCGTGACCCGGCTGGAGCGGCGCTACGCGGATTACGATGGGCTCAACCTTGCCTGGGAGACCCTGGAGGGGCTGGTCAAGCACAACGGTCCGCTGCTCGATGCCCAGGGCCAGCCGACCTTGCGCTATGCGGCGCGGGGCATCCCGCTCGCCATCATGGAATACAATGCCCTGCAGGATCTGGAACTAGCGACCTATGCCGGCGGCGAGGCACAGGCGGCGGCAATTGCCGATGACATCGCCTATGACGCCCACGATATCGACGACGGTCTGAGGGCAGGGCTCTTCAAGATCGAAGACCTGCGCGAGGTGCCGTTCCTCGCCGGGCTGCTGGACGAGATCGACGGGCGCTGGCCGGGGCTCGATCCGTCCCGCCGCATCCATGAGCTGACCCGGCGGGTGATCACCCGTTTCGTGGAGGATGTGGTGGCCGAGGGCGACCGCAGGATCGCGGCTTTGGCGCCTAAGACCGCCGAGGATATCCGCAATGCATCCGAGATGGTCATCTGCTTCTCGAATGCCATGTGCGAGGCCGACGCCTCCATCAAGCGCTTCCTCTATGCCCACATGTACCGCCACCCCGACGTGATGCGGGTTCGTGCCCAGGCCGACGACGTGCTTCGGGACCTGTTCAGCCGCTTCAAGGCCGAGCCGGAGACGATGCCGGAAGAGTGGCAGACCGACCTGCCCAGGGATGACGAGCCCCGCCTTGCCCGCCGCGTGGCGGACTACATCGCGGGCATGACGGATCGTTATGCGATCCTCGAACACCGACGTTTGTTTGACGTAACGCCGGACCTGCGTTAGCGCATCGTGCGGAAAAGTGTCCGCGGTTTTCCGCGCCAAACGATGCGCTCAGTTTAGCAAGGCATCGGATGGGTTCCCAAAAGTGGTGTCCACTTTTGGGTCCGATGCCTGGGCGCAGCTACAAATTCCAGGGCCAAGGCCCTTTCGAGATAAAGACCATGAACATTTTCGGATTGTTTGAGAAGCGGGTTGCCGATGCGCTGGGCCGTCTGGCCGGTGAGGGGAAGATTCCCTCAGGGCTGGATGTCAGCCGCGTCGTGGTCGAGCCGCCACGCGATCCGTCTCACGGCGATCTGGCGACCAACGCCGCCATGGTGCTTTCCAAGGAAGCGCGCATGAACCCGCGCGCCCTGGCCGAGCTTCTCGTCGCCGATCTTCAGGACGACCCACGCGTCACCAAGGTCGAGATCGCCGGACCCGGCTTCATCAATATCCGCCTGAATCCGCAGGTGCTGCACGAGGTTCTGCGCGCCGCCGTGGTCGATGCCAATGCCTTCGGTCGGAGCGGGCAGGGCGCGGGCAGGCCGGTCAACGTGGAATACGTGTCCGCCAACCCTACGGGCCCCATGCACGTGGGCCATTGCCGTGGCGCGGTGTTCGGCGATGCGCTGGCGAGTCTCCTCGATTTCGCGGGCTACAAGGTGACCCGCGAGTACTACATCAACGATGCCGGCGCGCAGGTCGATGTGCTCGCCCGCTCGGCCTTCCTCCGCTACAAGGAGGCTCTCGGCCAGGACATCGGCGATATCCCGGAAGGGCTCTATCCGGGCGACTATCTGAAGCCCGTCGGCGAGCTGCTTGCCAAGGAGCATGGCGAAAGCCTGCTGAACAAGCCGGAATCCGAATGGCTGCCGCTCGTGCGCGAGACGTCGATCAACGCCATGATGGACATGATCCGCGCCGACCTCGCCTTGCTCAACATCCATCACGACGTGTTCTTCTCCGAGCGCTCGCTGCAGCTCGGCTCCGAGGATCAGGTCAAGAAGCTGATCGAAGATCTGCGCAGCCGCGACCTTGTCTATATGGGCCGCCTGCCGCCGCCCAAGGGCCAGAAGGACGAGGATTGGGAAGACCGCGAGCAGMYTCTGTTCCGCGCCACCGCCTWYGGCGACGAKGTSGAYCGCCCGCTGCTGAAGTCGGACGGCTCCTACACCTACTTCGCCTCCGACATCGCCTATCACCGCTCCAAGTACGAGCGCGGCTTCGCCTCCATGATCGACGTGTGGGGCGCGGACCATGGCGGCTACGTGAAGCGCATGCAGGCGGCCACGAAGGCCGTCACCGACAGCAAGGGCGACCTCGACGTGAAGCTTTGCCAGCTGGTCAAGCTTCTGCGCGGCGGCGAGCCGGTGAAGATGTCTAAGCGCTCCGGCGACTTCGTGACCCTGCGGGATGTGGTGGACGAGGTAGGCCGCGACGCCACCCGCTTCATGATGATCTTCCGCAAGAACGACGCGACTCTGGATTTCGACCTCGCCAAGGTGGTCGAGCAGTCCAAGGACAATCCGGTCTTCTACGTCCAATACGCCCATGCCCGCTGCGCCTCCGTGTTCCGGCAGGCGGCGGAAGCGTTCCCGGGTGAGGATTTTTCGGGTCCGGCGCTCGAGAAGGCCGATCTGTCGATTCTATCGGACGAGTCGGAGATGGACCTGATCCACCGGATCGCCCAATTCCCCCGCATGGTGGAGGCCGCCGCCGAGGCTCATGAGCCCCACAGGGTGGCATTTTACCTCTATGATCTGGCCAGCGCGTTCCATTCTCTATGGAACAAGGGCAAAGACTTGCCGCAATTACGCTTTGTTAATCAAACTGATAAAGATTCAACGAGAGCGAGACTGGCTCTGGTGCATGCCCTGAAGGGGGTGCTGGCATCCGGTCTCACCATCCTGGGCGTCACGGCACCCGATGAAATGCGTTAACGTTTTCCTAAGCGGATCAGCCGCTTAAGGGCCGTTCGCGCCGGATGCTGACACGTCGTGCCGGCGGAGCGTTGAAGGGCTCCTGTCGCGTAACTGGAGAACCGGCGCATGAACGAATCAGTGAAGCCCCGTTTTGCCGTCGACCTGACCGATATCGAACGTCAGCTCGCCAATACGGGTGCCCCGCAAGGCCAGCCCTCCGCCGCGACGCGGAACGATCCCCTGGCGGAATTGGCCAGAATCGTAGGGCAGGACGACCCTTTCCAGGCCATTCTGGCCAATGATGACGCGGCCCGCCCGCGTCAGCAGGGATCGTCGATCGACGATCTTTTCGCGACCCGCGACACTATGACGCCCGGTGCTCGCCCCGTGCAGGCTCAGGCCCGTCAGCCCGAGTTCGAGCTCGATCAATATGCTCAGCCTCAGGCACCTGCCGGCACTCAGGGTTATGCCTATCAGCAGCCAGCCCACGCGCCTCAGGTTGCCGGATACAGCAACGAGGCCTATGCCGACGATTACTACGACGACAACGCGCAGGGTTACGACGACCAGGGCTACGGCCAGCCGGAGCGCCTGAACTACCCGCCGGTGGAAAAGCCCCGCTCGCGCAAGGGTATTCTCGCTATGGGCGCGGTTGTCGGCGCCATCGTGATCGGCGGCGGCGGAGCCTATCTGTTCAGCGGCACCTCGGTCGGTGCCGGCGGCGAGCCGCCTCTCGTGGTTGCCAACAACGAGCCGGTGAAGGTACAGCCGCAGAATCCGGGCGGGGTCGAGATCCCGAACCAGAACAAGCAGATCTACGAGCGCGCTCAGCAATCCACCGAGACCAAGGTCGTGAACCGCGAGGAACAGCCGGTCGATGTGGGCCAAGCCGTCCGCAACAACGGCGGCAGCGCCGTGGCCGATGCCACAGGCGCGACAGCTCACAGCGGGCCTCGCCAGAACGGCAACAGCATGAACCTCGGCGAGCCGCGGAAGGTCCGCACGGTCACTATCCGTCCCGACGGCACCGTGGCCGGCGCTGCCCCGGAAGCCGCTGCCGCCCGCTCCAGTGGCCCTTCGCCGGTCCCGACCCTGACCCTGCCGACGGAAGCCCAGGCGACCCCGCACGCGCAGGTAGCCTCCGCTCAGCCCCGGCCCGCAGCCTCCACTCCGGTGGCCGCGCCTGCAACGCCGAAGCCCACTGCCGCAGCGGCGACGCCTGCCGTGACCCCGGCGGCCGCGCCTGCCCCGCAACGTGTGGCATCCGCTCAGCCGGTGGCCGTCGCCCCGGCACAGGCCACGCCTGAGGCCACCACTACGGCTTCGGGCGGTTTCGCAGTACAGCTGGGCCTTGCCAATTCCGAGGGAGCGGCCAACACGGCCTTCGCCTCGTACCAGCGCAAGTTTTCGGACCTCGAAGGCATGCCGTCCCTCATCCGCAAGGCCGAGGTGAACGGCAACACGATCTATCGTGTGCGCGTCGGGCCGATGTCCCGCGAGGAAGCTTCCTCCCTCTGCTCCAAGCTTCAGGGGCAGGGTGGCCAGTGCTTCGTGGCCAAGAACTGAATGCTCACTGAGCTGGCTTCGCGCCGGCTTGGCCGACAAGACTTCTTGACCCTTCCCATGAAGGGACTTAAGGCGCGGGCATGAAAACCCGCGCCTTTATTGCTGGCTGTTCCGGCCTCGAGCTGACCCCCGACGAAGCTGCCTTCTTCAAGGAAGCTGCCCCCTGGGGATTCATCCTGTTTCGCCGGAATATCGGCACCCCCGAGCAGGTGAAGGCGCTCTGCGCCTCCTTGCGGGATGCGGTCGGGCGCGAGGACGCGCCCATCCTGATCGATCAGGAAGGCGGGCGGGTGCAGCGCATGGGACCGCCCCATTGGCCGAAATACCCTGCCGGGGCCGCCTATGGCCGCCTCCATGCCAACGATCCCCTGGTCCAGCGCGAGCTGGCGCGGCTTGGCGCCCGCCTCATTGCCCATGACCTGCGTTCCGTGGGTATTACTGTGGATTGCCTGCCGGTTCTCGACGTGCCTTCGCCGGGCGCCCATGACGTGATTGGCGACCGGGCCTATGGCAAGACGCCTGACAAGGTCGCTGTGCTCGGCCGGGCCGCCGCCGAAGGATTGCTCGCGGGCGGCGTCCTGCCCGTGGTCAAGCACATGCCGGGTCATGGCCGGGCAGGGGCGGACAGCCATCTGGCGCTTCCCGTGGTCGAGGCCTCTCGCGAAGAACTGGAACGGCACGATTTCGCGCCCTTCCGCATGATGACGGATATGCCCCTCGCGATGACGGCCCACGTGGTCTACACGGCCCTCGACCCCGAGCGCCCAGCCACTACCTCGCCGGTTATCGTGCAGGACATCATCCGGGGACATATCGGCTATGACGGCCTCGTCATGACGGACGACCTGTCCATGAAGGCCTTATCGGGCACATTCCGGGAGAAGACCGAGGCTGCCTTTGCGGCAGGCTGCGACATGGCCCTGCATTGCAATGGGGACATGGAGGAAATGGCGGCGGTGGCCGAGGCATCTCCGGTTTTGGAGGGCGAGGCGCTCCGCCGGGCCGAAGCCGCGCTTGCCCGCATCAGGCACGAGCCGGAGCCTCTCGATCCTGTGGATGCCCGTGCAAGACTCGATGCCGCGCTTGCGATGATCGCCTGAGGGCTCCAAGGTTACGCCCAACGCGTTGAGTATCATTCATGGCCAAGCCCTTACCCTTCGAGGATACCGAACCCGCCACCGAGCGGGGTGAAAGCGAGCCCGCGCTCCTTGTGGACGTGGATGGCTTCGAGGGACCGCTTGACCTAC
>NZ_JBFUMH010000165.1:0-11650 GCF_054049475.1 Microvirga sp. P5_D2
TTCCAAGGTTTCCAAGGTCGATCTGCCGGACGATCTCGCCCGCGAGTGCCGTCAGGAAATCGAGAGATTCGATATCGAGCCTTGAGGCCGCTTCCCGTGTGACCTCCTGCCCCGTCTGACGCGACGCGGCGATCATCGTCAACAGGCAGTATTCGTCCATGGAGCTGTGACGGGAGCCGGGAGCCCGGAAGTGGAACGACCTCCCCCGCTGACGGGTCAGGGCAAAGGCCAGCAACAACGCATCCGAGACGATGCCCTTGGCCGCTCCTGCGTCGAGAAAGCCCGTCAGTGCTGCTTCGGGGCTGTCCAAAAGCGCAAGATCATACTGATCCTCCAGGGTTCCCAAAGAACGGAAGATATCGATGACCGGTACTGCGCTCGGGTGAAGCAACACCGCAACCGCATCATGCCTGCTTAGGGAATTGTCCACGCTGGTCATCAACACAACAAACCTACCAAACTTGAAATCAAACGTAGCGCTGGACGCCCGGGGTAAAGTTCTGGGACCACGCCTGCACGACCAGATGACGCCGCAGCATCAGAGGGCATGTGACGTCATCATGCTGGCAGGCTACGATGCCGCTCAGCACGAAGGCGACCCCATGGCTATCGCGGGGGGAAGAACTCGAGGACAGGCGGGAAAACTCGTCCGGCAACTCTTCTTGGCACAGGGCTGCATCCAGTTCGTTTGTCGCAGTCATCGTCGCCTCCGCATCATTCTTGCTTCGGCAACGTGTGCGCCAAGCACGAGTTCCTGCCGCGGTGGAAAGTTCTCGGAAACCCTGCCTTTTCAAGGAATTGCCAAGCTTCAGGGAGTTCATGAGAATTTTTTGAATTTCCTGGGAACCGGACAGCATGTTGTGTCGTTCTAATTTCAACCGGTCCGAATGCCCCCTTGGGCCGGCACCTTTAAAGGCGCAGCCATTCATGGCTGCGCCTTTTATTTTTCCCGAACCTCTGAGACGCCCAAAAGAAAACGGCACCCCGGAAACCGGAGTGCCGCCATATCTTCCAGGAATTGTCGATCAGGGCTTGGGAGCCGTGGTCGTCGTGCCAGATGCGCCCGTCTTACCCGTCGTGGTCGCGTTCTTATCGTCGCCGTCCTTGTCGAAGGCCGGAGCAGCCTGGAGCTCGGCCTTGGTCATGCGAAGGACCACACGATCCGGCTCATTGGCAGAAGCCGAGCTGGTGGTCTTCGTGGTCGAGGTGCCTGCTGTGCCCGGGGCAGCCGTCGTGCCGGCCGCGGTCGAGCCAGTCGTGGTCACGCTCTTGTTGCTGTCCATCGCGTCAGCCTGCTGGGCATTGGCGAATTCTAGGGAATTGAACGGAACAGCAACGTTTTTCTCACCGATTCCGAGGAAACCGCCGACGCCGACAACGGCAGCCATCACCTGGCCATTGCGGTCGACGATCACATCATTGATGTCGCCGATCGACTCGTTGTTGGTGCTGACGACACGTGTGCCGATGAGGTCGGACGCCAGAACCTGATCAGCCTTCATCTGGGTCATGAACTGACCCGGCGACGCGCTGGTGGAATTCATCGACGAGGAAGTCGTGGAGGGGCTCGCCACGCCGGGCTGCATGGCCGGCGAGCCGGAGGTCGTGGAGCCTGCACCGCTAGCCGCCGGACGATCCGTCGGAGCGGAAGGCGTGGTCGAGGTCTGAGCAAGGGTCGGCACAGCCGCGAAAGCCGTCACGACGAGGCAAGCTGCCATATGCTTCTTCAGCATTGCGTATTCTCCTGAGTGTATATTGAATCGCGTTGTGCGTCTTCTGCGCGGTGAGAGAACGCAGTTCGCTAGAAGTCGTTCCCCTATTCTGAGGCATTCAAATAATTGTCATTGAATGTAAATTCGCATTATCACAGATGAATACTTGTTAAGATTTCGAGCATCGTTTCAATTCCTGGAAAGAATTGCCCAAACTCTTTCAATAAGCTCTGATCTGAATGCCCCCTGCATTCTGCCCCTGAAACGGCAACAGCCCCGGCAGAGGCCGGGGCTGCTTGATCGCTCATGCCGTCAGATCAGCGAATGCTCCAGCGACGCGAGACATAGGCTGGGCATCCGGTTTGCGCTTGCCCTGGCAAGTGGGCTCACGTCGCCCATGCAGCCCACGGGAGTGCGACGCTTCTCCTTGCGGATCTCCTCACTGCCCTCGCGGCGGATGACCGGCGGGTGCTGGACCGTAGGACTGCGCGTCTCTTCCTTCATGGTGAGAAGGGGCAGTTCGGTATTCTTGGAGAATGTGGTCGTGCCGGAACGCGGATCGGAACGGTAGAGAACTTCGCCGTTGCTGCCGCGCAGGATCACGGTCGCCTGGGTCAATCCGATAATCTCGACGATGGAGACGCTGTTCTGCTGGATATCGCCATCCCAAGCAGCCAGACGATCCCCTTTGACAGCCTTCTGCTGCATCAGCGCCGCTCGAAGAATATCCTTGGACCGCGTGAAGGAATCGGGCTCCGAATTTGCAAGGGCAAAACTGCCCGCAAGGAAGCTAATCCCAGCCAGACCAACCAATGTCATGGAGGCGCGGAGCATTCCTCTCTCCTGCTTTCTCAGCTAAACCATTCGAGAAAACAACGCGACCTCATCTTCGATGTTCCTGAGCATCCACTTAAGATATCTCAAGAAAAAAAGTGGGAACCTTTATTTTCCAAAGGGCGTTCTTAAGGTACCGGCCTCCTGGTCCTCCCCGCATTCCCCTTGTGCATTGGCCGGCACCTTTAAGACGGGCTTTTGAGCCCGTCTTTTTTTATGCCGATTACATCACCCCAAAAGAAAAGCCCGGCTGTTGAGCCGGGCGATTACTTGGCAGTTTAGCTTGACCGACTTGGTGTCACGCCGTAGCGGCGCGAACCTCGCGGCGGCGGGCGCTCTGCTGGAAGAACAGGGCCTGACTGATCACCGCCGACACATTGGCCGGCTGGAAGGGCTTGGCGATCAGGAAGGCCGGCTCCGGCCGCTCACCCGTGAGGAAGCGCTCGGGATATGCAGTGATGAAGATCACCGGCACCTCGAACGACTTCAGCAGGTCGTTCACCGCATCGAGACCCGAGCTGCCATCGGCAAGCTGGATATCGGCGAGGATAAGGCCGGGCTGCTTGGCGGATGCCAGCTTCACCGCCTCGGTGCGGGTACGGGCGACACCGGTCACGTTGTGACCGAGACCCTCGACCAGCGCCTCGAGATCCATGGCAATCAGCGGCTCGTCCTCGATGATGAGGATGTCGGTGGCCATATCTGCGGCAAGCTCGCGGCCTGCCTCATCGACGAGTTCACGGACAGTCTTGGTGTCCACGTCGAGGATCTGGCCGACCTCTTCTTCCCCGAAGCCTTCGAGGCAGGACAGGAGGAACGCCTGACGTGGCAAAGGAGTAATCTGGCCCAGGCGCACTTCTGCCGGCAGATCGCGCTGAATCTGCTCGCTGCGGCCGTTCACCGAAAGCGAATTCCAGATGCGCGTGAAAACTTGGAAAAGCTCGACCTTGACATTGCCGGACGGCCCGATTGTCTCGGGCTCGCTGACCAGCGTTTCAAGGGTAGCTGCCACATAGGCATCGCCAGCCATCTGGCTGCCTGTGAGAGCTCGTGCGTAGCGGCGGAGGTATGGTAAGTGCTGGACGACAAGCTGAGCTGTCGACATTCGCTTCCCCTTATATGTGCTTTTGACTCGTTGTACCGATGGTCCATTCAACTCGGCAAAGCTGAAAAAGTTCCATGTTGGAACTGTGCGTGACACCGAGCGWTATTGCTMGAAAACGAGTATACGGATACTGCCAAGGTTGGCTATCCCTTTATAAAGTATGGGATGGCAAGGGGAATCAGATGACAGGTGACAACGGCAACAAGCTGGCCCGGGCGGTCCCGGGCGCATCGACCAGTGCAAGGCTTGGAACCGATCCTAAACTCGACAGCGGCAGCCAGAAGCGCATCGGCGACCAGCTGCGCGCCATGTACGACGAACTGATGCAACAGCCCGTCCCGGACCGCTTCAAGGATCTTCTCGATCAGCTCGACAAGAATGGGACCAGCAACAAAGAGGGGTCTCAATGACCTCAGAGCCCGATCTGCGAGAGGCTCTTCTAGCAGCCGTTCCAGGCTTGCGTGCCTTTGCCATCTCGCTTTCGGGACAAGTCGACAAGGCGGACGATCTCGTCCAGGACACATTGCTGCGAGCCTTGTCCAACCTTCATCGTTTCGAACCGGGCACGAACCTGAACGCCTGGCTCTTCACGATCCTGCGTAATCTCTTCCACTCCGAATACCGCAAGCGCCGCCGTGAGGTCGAAGACCCCAACGGCTCCTTCGCCGGCCGCCTGAAAGTGCAGCCCGAGCAGGGTGTTCATCTCGATTTCGAGGATTTCCGCGTGGCTCTCGCCCAGCTCCCCTCCGATCAGCGCGAGGCGCTGCTGCTGGTGGGCGCCTCCGGCTTTTCCTACGAGGAAACCGCCGAGATCTGCGGCTGCGCCGTCGGCACCATCAAGAGCCGCGTCAACCGGGCGCGTCTACGGCTTGCGGCCATTCTGAACGTCAACGACATCGACGATCTCGGCCCCGACAGCATGACGCGCGCCGCCCTCCAGAACTGACACGCTAACAATCTTTTCCTGATCCCTCATCGCAAAGAAAAACGCCGCCCCGGAAGGCGGCGTTTTCAGATCAGGTCACCCCCGGTTACATGGGGCTTCGTCCCCGTAGCAGACCGATCACAGCCGAGATGGCGAAGAGAACGATCGCGACGAAAAAGATCAGCTTGGCGATCTCGACAGCGGTGCCGGCAATACCGCCGAAACCAAAGAGAGCCGCAACAAGCGCGATGATGAGAAACGTGACAGCCCAACCAAGCATGGTGTTACCTCGCATTACTTAATCGACGTGAAGCCGATGACGTCAGATCAACGCCAAGCGCGACTGTGCGGTTCCGCTAAAAGACTCTCGCTCTTCAGTTTCCACACTTCATGCTGAAGTATTGGGCACTCCGTTATGAGTATGGAACCGACGTCGGATGGGTACGTTTTTCCACAAGACTTGGGAGATATGCCGATGACCAGATCCGTTGCCCTGCGCGCATTTTTTATGTTTTCCGTTCTCACGTTGCTCGCCGCCGTTACCGGCATGGCGTCCCAGGCCCAAGYGGCCGAAGTTCTCTTCATGATCGGCGCATCCCTTTCCGCCGTGATGCTGTTTTTCGCAGTCACCGTTTCCAACCCCGCCCTCATTTCAGTGCGTGTGCGCCGCCGTCCCTGAACGGCCCTCTCCTCTTCCCAAAAAAGGCGGCTCGTATGAGCCGCCTTTTGTTTTGTCAGGACTCGGTCGCGTCACCGCCGTTGGGATGCAGGATCGAGCCCGTGATGTAGGATGAATCCTCGCAGGCCAGGAACAGGAATGACGGAGCCACCTCGTTCGGCTGGCCCGGACGCTTGAGCGGTGTGTTCGCACCGAAATGCTTCACCTTTTCTTCCGGGAAAGTCGCTGGGATCAGCGGCGTCCAGATCGGTCCCGGCGCAACTCCGTTTACGCGGATTCCCTTTTCGGCAAGCTTCTGCGCAAGAGAGCGCGTGAATGCGACGATGGCGCCCTTCGTCGAGCTGTAATCTAAAAGCTCCGCGCTGCCGCGATAGGCCGTCACCGAGGTCGTGTTGATGATCGCCGCCCCTTGCTTCAGGTGCGGCATCGCTGCCTGCGTCATGTAGAAATAGCCGAAGATATTTGTCCTAAACGTCCGGTCGATCTGCTCCGGCGTAATCTCCGCGATGTCGCCTTTCGGATGCTGCTCGGCGGCGTTGTTGACGAGAACATCGAGCTTGCCGAAGCGCTGGACCACCTGATTCACGGCAGCCTTGCTGAAGGCCGGATCGCCGATGTCGCCCGCGATGGTCAGGCAGGCGCGCCCTTCCCTTTCCACGAGCTTTTTGGTGGTCTCGGCATCTTCCGTCTCGTTCAGGTAAGCGATGGCCACATCGGCCCCTTCCCTCGCGAAGAGAACCGCCACGGCCCGCCCGATGCCGCTGTCGCCGCCCGTGATGAGAACCGTCTTTCCCTGCAGCCGATTGCTGCCGGGATAGCGCGGCTCATAATCGGGTCTCGGATTCATCTCTGTTTCATGGCCGGGTTGCTGATTCTGCACCTGCGGGGGAAGCGTCTGCTTTTGTTCGGAACTCATGGCATCATCCATTTTATGGAAACGATGCGGGCGAAGGATGTTCAAATGAGAGGAGCCCGCGTTGTGGCTCAACGCGGGCTCCGGATGCGTGTTCCTGATTGCAGGAATTACTCGGCGGCTTGCGGGTGCTCCGCTGCGGCCGCCGTGGTCATGCGCAGGAGATGGTAGAGGATGATGGCGCCGAAGGTTGCCGTGCCGATGCCGTCGAGCGTGAATCCGCCGACATTCAGCTTGAAGTTGCCGGCGCCCAGCACCAGCGCCACTGCCACCGTGATCAGGTTGCGCGGGTTCGAGAAATCGACCCGATTCTCGACCCAGATCCGGCCCGCCGTCGCGGCGATGAGGCCGAAGACGACAATCGACAGACCGCCGAGGACAGGCCCCGGAATGGTGCCGATAAAGGCGCCGAATTTCGGCGACAGGCCGAGCAGCAGCGCGAAGCCCGCGGCGATGATGAAGACCAGCGTCGAGTAGATGCGGGTTACGGCCATGACGCCCATGTTCTCGGCATAGGTGGTCATGCCCGTGCCGCCGGCGGAACCGGAGAGCATCGTGGCGATGCCGTCGCCCATGAAGGCGCGCCCGAGATACGGGTCGAGGTTGCGGCCGGTCATGGCGCCGATGGCCTTGATGTGCCCGAGGTTCTCGGCCACCAGGATGATGGCGACCGGCGCGATCAGGCTGATCGCGCGCATATCGAAGACGGGCGCGTGGAACGACGGCAGGCCGAACCAGGCCGCTTGGCCGACCTTCGTGAAGTCGATGGGTGCGCCGTAACCCAGGACATTGGCGAAGATGTAATAGATCAGGTAGCCGAAGGCGCCGCCGATCAGCACCGGCAGGCGCTTCCAGATACCCGGCGCATAGACCGCCACGATGCCGACGGAGACGACCGTGGTGAGCGCGATCCAGCGGGCGAAATCGGTGCCGTTGGCATTGTCGGGCGTGACCCCGGAGGCGCTGTTGATCGCAATCGGCGCCAGCACGAGGCCGATGGCGGCGACGATGGCGCCGGTCACCACCGGCGGCATGAGCTTCTCGATCCAGCGATGGCCCGCAAGCTGCACCACCACGCCGATCAGGAAGTAGAGCGCGCCGGCGGCGATGATGCCGCCCAACGCGAGGGCGATATTGGGGTTGGGGCTGCCCACCGATGCGCCGGTGGCAACCAGCACGGGGCCGATGAAGGCGAAGCTCGAGCCGAGATAGCTCGGCACCCGGCCGCCGACCACGAAGAAGAAAATCAGGGTCGCCAATCCTGAGAACAGGATTGAGACGTTCGGGTCGAACCCCATAAGGATCGGCGCGAGCACCGTGGCGCCGAACATGGCGACCACATGCTGCAGCCCCACGACGACCATCTGGCCTGTCGGAAGCCGCTCATCCGGCATGATGGCTCCCTCGGTCTTCAGGGTCCAATTCGGCAAGAAACGATCGGTCATATCGACACCCCCATGCAATGACATGGCTGGAACCCTAGACACGGGAGCCGGCAAAAGGCCAGCGGCGGATGCAACTTATTAACCGCCGTAATGGCCCCAATTCTGGACAAGTGCCCGTGCGGCGGTCACACCATGGCTTCACGGAACGCAATGAGGGTGATCATGCGCAAGGACCACGACGTGCCTGAAGGCACGGTGCACAGCCTCCGTATCGACAGCGAATGCCTGAAGAACAACCTTCTGGGCGACCCATCCCGGCGGCGTATCGACGTCTATGTGCCAGCCGGGCACGACGGGCGCGGTCTCCCTCTCCTCGTGGATCTTGTCGGCTATACGGCGGGCGGACCGGGCCATACCAACTGGAAGAATTATGGCGAGAACGTCCCCGAGCGCCTCGACCGCCTCATCGGGATCGGCGCCATGCCGCCGGTCGTTGTGGCCTTCCCTGATTGCTTCACACGGCTTGGCGGCAACCAATATGTGGACAGTTCCGCCATGGGGCCGTGGGAGACCTTCCTCATCCGCGAAATGCTGCCCTTCGTCGAGGAGCGCTTCGGGTGCGGCGGAGATGGCCGCCGCGGCGTCTTCGGCAAGAGTTCGGGTGGCTACGGCTCTCTCGTTCATGCCCTGCGCCATGGTGACTCCGTCTGGTCGGCGGCGGCCTCCCATTCCGGCGATGTGGGCTTCGAGTTTCTCTACCATCTCGGCGAGTTCGCGGGCGCCCTCAGGCACCTCGCCGGCCACGGCCTGTCCATCGAGACATTCCTCCGCAAGTTCGAGGAAGGGCCGAAGGCCAGGGACCAGGATTGGCACGTGATGATGATCCTCGCCCAGGCTGCGAGCTTCGATCCCGATCCAAGCCGGTTCTGCGGCATCAGGCTGCCCGTGGACCTTGAAACCTGCGAGGTCATCCCCGAGCGCTGGGCCAACTGGCTGCGCTGGGACCCGCTGCGCATGGCCGACGACAGGCAAGCGCAAGACAACCTGCGTAAGCTGAAGGCCTTCTACATCGATTGCGGCGATATCGACCAATACAACATGGTCTACGGCTCACGGCTCATGCATCGAAAGCTCGAAGCCGCAGGCATTCCCCATATTTACGAGGAATTTCCCGACAACCATTCCTCAGTCGATTATCGCATGGATATCAGCCTGCCGCTGCTGGCGAAGGCGCTTATATAAGTTGCCTCACGCGCCGCCCGGCTCATCCTCGGTCGGCAATTCGCAGTGATTGTGAACATGCGTCGCGGCATGGGCGGCATGGCCCATGCCCACCACGATCTGGTCGATGCCCCTGACGATGTCGCCCGCCGCGTAGAGGCCCTTCACCGTGGTCTGGCAATGGCTGTCAACAAGGAGACTGCCTGAAGGATCATGCTCCGCGCCGAGCGCCAGCGCGAGATCGGAGCGGTATTGGAGTCCAAGAGCCGAGTAGAGCACATCGAAGCGATGCTCCTTGCCACCTACATGGACGGCGGCGATGCGGTCGTCCTCAATCTCCAGAGTATCGACCGGGCTCTCCACCACCTTGATTCCATGCTCGTCGAGCCTTGCCCGTTCCTCCGGCTTCAATTCGAGAGGCCGGCCAAGAGTCAGCAGGGTCACATCGCGGGAATAGGTGCGGGCAATGAACACCGCCTCGCCGATCCCATGCGCTCCATAGGAGATCACGGCGATCTTCCGGTCGCGCGATTCATAGCCGTCGCAGATCGGGCAATAGCGCACCAAGCCGCGCTGCACCGCATTGGGGACATCCGGCAGGTCAGGCTCGATATCGACCGCCCCCGTCGCCAGCACGACACGTTTGGCTGCGATCTGGCTGGTCTGGCCGTCATTGTCTTCGACGACGGCGATGAAGCGATCCGGCTGCTTGCTCAAGCCTGTCACCCGCCCTCCGCGGATGCACTTGCCGTACTGCTCCAAATTGGTGCGCGCCCGGGCCAGGAGGTCCTTGCCGGAAATGCCGTCCGCGAACATGGGGATGTTGTGGCTGGTCGGAATCCAGGCCGCCCGCGGCGTGCCGCTGTCGACGATCAGGAAGCGACGCTTGAAGCGCGCCAAGTAAAGCCCTGTCGTCAGCCCCGCCGGCCCGCCGCCGACGACCAGGCAATCGAGCATGTCTCCATTGGATGCCATTCAGCCTCGTTCCCTCGTGATGATCCCGGAGGGAGCACAACTCGCGAACGTGGCAAAAGATCGTCCTGGGCCCTCACGGTTGTCACAACCACCCACCATAGTCTGTCCCTCTCAAGCTGATGCTTTGCCCCCGATATTAAGCTACAAGTGCATTATTGCTCATCCATGGCAACCAGCCTTACTCAGACCCTGCAACGCCCCTCAAGACCGCTCTCTCATCAAGGCCGTCTATGACCATCACTCTTTCCAGCTCTCACCTCACCGCACAGATCTCAGCAACCGGCGCCGAACTCACCTGCCTTCGCGACGAGGAAGGGAAAGATCTCCTCTGGGATGGAGATCCAGTGTTCTGGACGGGGCGCTCCCCCCTCCTCTTTCCCATCGTCGGGCGCCTGCGCGATGATCGGGCGCTCATCGAGGGCCACCCATATTCCATGAAGCAGCATGGCTTTGCTCGCTTCTCCCCGTTCGACATTGTCGATGCCGGCGCTGAAAGCTGCCGCCTCTGCCTGAACGCGGATGATGCCACGCGTGAGCAATATCCCTTCGATTTCAGGCTCGACATGACCTACCGGGTTGACGGCGTCCGGCTGATCTTCACTGCATCCGTCTTCAACCTGGAGAACCGCGCGATCCCGGTCTCGTTTGGCTTCCATCCGGCCTTGCGCTGGCCCCTGCCGTATGGTGGCGAGCGTCATGCGCACGAGATCCGTTTCGAGCAGCCTGAGATGGCGTCCCTGCATACGCTGTCCAATGGGCTGATCGGAGAAACCTCTCGCCCAACGCCCGTGCATGGCGACCGCCTGCCGCTGCATGACGATCTGTTCCAGGACGGCGCGCTCGTCTGGAGTGATCTCAGGAGCCGCACGGTGCGCTATGGAGTTCCCGGCCGACGCTCCATCACGGTGTCGTTCCCCGACATGCCCCATCTCGGCATCTGGACGAAGCCTGGTGCCGGCTATGTCTGCATTGAGCCCTGGCAGGGCTATGCCGATCCTGTTGGCTTTGAGGGTGAGCTCAAGGACAAGCCTGGGATCGTGATGATCCCAGCCGGCGAGAGCCGCGAATTTTTGATGGAGATCGTTGTCGATCCAATGAGTGCGGAATCTCTCAACAAAGAGACCAAGTCTTTTAAGACCGAGGCCTAATTCGAGACCGCCGTCGCGGCCATTGATATTCTCAACACAAAAGATGTCAGCGTCGCTTGGTGGCTGCGCAATCGGATTTCGCTTTACTGGAGTGGACTGACCTTGAGACGATTGGGTTCGCTCAGCAGACCTCGGCATATACCATGAAGGTTGGTTCGAGACGATCCGAGTGACTGCCCACTCTCCGGCAGACAAGCAAAAATCCTATGGTTAGAGAGTTAGGTGCTCTGTTGCATTCGAACACGTAAGCTCTCTCGTGACGCGCACAGACGGCCCACTATTCGAGGGCGCAAGACCAAAATTTCGAAAATCAACCCCATACAAAGGCTGCGTGGTGCCAGTGCGGTAGCTCGTGTCGCCCCGCAACATCGGCGTGGACCATCCCGGTCGCACTGGGAGTTATCCACTGTTTTGAGACTTGGCCATTTTCACTGGCCTCTGCCGCACTACTCCTATGGCGCGGTACATCTGGTGGACGTTGTACAAACCTATGGAGACGCGACGTGAGCCAGAGTAGTGAAAACAAATCTCTTGAGAACGCACTTTCCAACATCAGCGACGCCTTTGGCACTAGAGCATCGGATGTTTAATCGGACGCATATCCAGCAGCCTTGAGGTAGTTCCAACACTCGTGCGGCTCAAACAAATCGCAGATGTCGCCGAGGGCGCGCCAGAGCGCGTCGAACGTTCGCGCCTCGGCCTTGCGCAAGTGTGCCTTGATCTTGGCAAAGGCTTGCTCGATCGGGTTCAGAT
>NZ_JBFUMH010000166.1:0-11570 GCF_054049475.1 Microvirga sp. P5_D2
CATCTGCGTCAGGCGCTGTACATGCCGGCGCTGGTAGCGGCCCGCTTCAACCCGGATTTGAAAGCCAAGTACCAGGCCCTGCTCGCGGCGGGAAAGCCGGCGAAAGTCGCCCTGACGGCGATCATGCGCAAACTCATCATCTTGGCCAATGCGCTCTTGCGAGATCAGCGAAATTGGTCCCCAAAACCCGCTTGATCAATACGGATACTCTAGCGTTCGGTTTGGGAGGCTGTGACCAAGTATCTGACGCACTAGGCGTCTATAAGTATCGCGCTGAGGTCGGATACTACGAGAACGACAAGGAAGTATGGTTCGTTGGGCAGGATAAGAGCCGCGATGCCTGCGTCTCGGAGGCAACCGCTCGCTACAACAGCATCAACGCGGCTTCTCCCAAACGGGCTTTCTCTTGGGCTTGCCGTAAGATGCAGGGCGAGAGATTTCTCGACCGAGTGCGATAGCCAACATCGGCCGCGCCTCGGCTCCCTCGTTTCTGGCGTGTAACCGCTGTAACTGCCGTAACATCAACAAAATCAATGACTTGCCGGTTACAAGACTTTGTAATCCTTGTAACCGAAATTGTCAGGCGCTTCCAAATCTAGCCGTCTCGACTTGTAGGAGAGAATTGCTAAGCTTGTCCTGCTCATGGGAGGGGCTGATGAGAAAGTTTATGCTTGGTGTGATTTGCGGATGTCTGATAGCTGGCATCGGTACCGCAATTGCGCAGGTCTACACCAAAGTCGATACAAACGGCGTACTGAAGGGTTACACGGTCCAGAAGAACGGCAAGACGGTCTGCAAGGATCCCGATGTCTGGAATGACTTCCGGGGCCAAGGTAGCTTCATTGTGTGCCCATAAAATTCCCGTTTCACCACACCCGCCTGTCGCTGACGCTGGCGGGTATGAGGTTACGCACAAAGACCAATGATTGCCGGATCAGGAGAGATACGTGCAGCTTTTCGGAGCCTTTGAACTGGACATCAACCCGGCACGCCAGACAAGCCGGCATCTGTCAGAGCGGCGCTCTTGCGCTATGCAAGGGGCGAGGATGGGCGCCTGTTCATCACACCGGAATGCTCGTCCTATGAAGAGATCGAGGTGCAGATCAATTCCCTTCAGGACGAGTTGGACGAGATCCGCGAGAGAGCCCGACGCGCCTTCCAAGTCGCATGAAGCCCTGACCTCTTTGCGATTGCTCCCAGCGCAGGCAACTCTACAGAGAGACTATGCGGACGTGGCGAAACTGGTAGACGCAAGGGACTTAAAATCCCTCGGGCTTGCTCGTGCGGGTTCGATCCCCGCCGTCCGCACCAGTTGTTCGAGAAGTGCAAATAGGCGAGTTAATCGCGTTCCTACGCTTGTACACCTACAGAGCGCAGTCGCTTTAAGGAAGGGTGCGTGGATGAGCGAGAAAACAGATTGGCGGTGGGTGGCACAGAACCCAGAGGAAGCGGCACATCTAATTGACCAACTAAACCGCCGCTATGAAGCTATGGAAGAAAACTTCAACTCGATCTCGGATGAGTCTTGGAGGCTTAAGCAACTATGGATGCAAGTTGAAGCATTAGCCTTTGAGCTATGCCAGATCGATGACAGCGAGAATCTCCACAAACTGCACGACCTGATAACGAGCGTTCACCGAGAGCCCACCAAGTTGGTCTAACTCTGCGTGAAGTATGCCTGACGAACTCCGATCCCCGATCAAGCATCATCTCGACCTGCCACGCAGGTGGGTTGTTGAGAGAACGTTTGGCAAGAGGTGTGCCGCAAAAGGTGAATGAGACCAAAAGCAACGACCGTTCCGCAATTTGCGCTAAATTGAACTTCAACATTTGCAATGAAGGAATTGAATCTGGAGGGCAGTTGATGAGGCTTATGAAAAGCCTTCTGCTCGGATCGGCTGCGGGTCTCGCCACCTTTGTTAGCGGTCAGGCTGCAAATCTTCCTGTCTCGAAGGCGGCGCCTGTGGACTATGTTCGCGTCTGCTCCGCCTACGGGGGAGGCTTCTTCTACATTCCCGGCACGGAAACCTGCCTGCGCATCGGCGGCCGCGTCCGCGCTGAATACCTGTATGGCCAGCCTTTCGACCGTCGGAATGACCTCATCGGCTTCCGCGCCCGTGGCCGCATCCAAGCCGATGCCCGCACGGCCTCCGCTTACGGCCTGCTGCGCTCGTTCGTCCGCTTCGAGATTACCCGCTCGTCCGGCACGCCGTACGGCCAGCAGGGCATGATCGACACGTACGCGGATCCTGCTGAGGTGTTCGTGCAATTCGGTGGACTGACTGCCGGTCGCGCGGTGACGTTCTTCTACAATCTCAACCTGCCCACCAACCATATGGGCACGCTGCGCTTCGACGACGCTCCCGATGTGGATGTCCTCGCGTACACCTTCGAATTCAGCAATGGCTTCTCGGCCGCCCTGTCGTTGGAAAACAGCTCCGACCGCCGCTCCAGCGGTGTTGTCCCGACCGCTTTTGCTTATGCAGGCCTGCGCGTTCCAGATGTGGTCGGCCATGTCAAGTACACCGGCACCTGGGGCTCGGCTCAACTCTCCGGCGCGCTGCACCAGATCCGCTCGAACAATCTTGTGTTCCCGTTGGGTGGAACCTTCCCAGTTTATCCGAACACCGAGTACGGCTTCGCCGTCTCTGCTCAGGTGGGTGCGGACCTGCCGATGCTCGCTGCTAACGACGCCGCCTGGGTGGCTGCCACCTACGCCGACGGCGCACTTAGCTACATCACGGGCTACCCCGCCAACTCCTTCAATACGGGTGTTCTTAGCCTTCTCTTGGCCGATGCCGTGGTTAATCCGGTCACGGGTGACCTGAGCAAGGGCCGCGGCTGGTCCATCGCCGGTGGCCTGCACCACTACTGGACCCCGCAGGTCCGTCAGGCTCTGGTTGGGTCGTATGCCCGCTTCGACTACTCGGCTGGCACAGCGACGGCTCGCCTTGTCGATTTCAAAGAGTGGCGTCTCGGCACCAACCTAGTCTGGCAGCCGGTCAACGAGCTCAATCTCGGCGCGGAAGTCATGTACGTCCGCCTTGACCCGCGCGGCCGCCTCATTGTCCCGACGGGAGAGTCGATCAGTTCCGACAGCGCCTGGGAAGGACGCCTGCAACTTCAGCGTGACTTCTGACCGACTCAAGTGAGCAGCCCAGAAAGCCCTGTGCAATGGTGTGGGCACCGAGGCGTGACAGCGCCTTCTCCAGCCCTACCTTGTTATTTGTTGGACAGTCCGTTCTTCCAACCATTCTGCAGGCGTAAGCGCGACTACATAGCGCCCAAATTCTCGACAGAGGTGATGCGGCGGAAGCCTTGGCGGCCGACAAGTGGAGGCTAGGGGATCAAGACCTATAGGGCCGTTAACGGACTGCTAACCATAAGGGCGCAGCCTTCCCGTGCTGGAGGGGCGATCAACCGCGAATGGAAAGGTTGAGCCCATGGATAACGGACTTCTTGCTGTTCACGATGACTTGGACGAGGGGCCCCCCTGGAATGAAAAAGCGGAGAGCGCCTGATATGCCGTGGACACGCGAGGATGTCGCGTTTTTGCGCGCAAACTACAAAACCAAAACCGCTGCTGAAATCGCCGCCGCTCTCAACAAAACCGAAGGCGCGGTGCACGGACAGAAGAGTAAGCTTCGTTTTACACAAGGGCGCGGGCCGGGCGAGCGTGTTAGTTTCACCGTCTCATGCCTTTCTTGCGAGCAAGAATACTCGCCGTTGCTTAGTCATTGGATGCGCTGCCCGAGTCGCGGTTGGTGCCTAAGCTGCACGGCGGAAAAAGAGCGGATGCGATACCGCGCCACGAGCGCCGAAGTGCAAGAGCTCGTCGAGCACTATCGCCCGACCATCCTAGAGAACATGCAGGCTGCTCATGATTGCCTTGGGCTCATGCACGGGCTGGGGCAATGCCATTTCCAACCACTTCGATAATACCTTCGGGAGCATGTTCGACCATGCCATGCAGGGTTGGGACTCGTATGAATTTAGCTCACACGGCTTTGGCGCGGGCTTCAACGAACGCGGCGAACGCTCGCACACAGGCCGGAATGACAGCGGCACTGCAATCTTTGGGGACGGCTCCTATTTGGAGATGGCGGGATACAACGATAACAGCCCGAGGGGCATCATCTAATGACGAATGGCACGAAGATACCCGGAAGTATGAAAACGCCACCACGGGCCGCCGCATCGCATTTGGCGGGGGATCTTGATGAGCAGGTAAGGCTCGCAGTGGAGGGTGAAACCAAATCTGGTTTGTCCTCCCTCGACCCGGAGACCGTATATTGTACGCGATGGATCATGATAATGGAGGACGCCTATGGAGGCTGAGACCATGACAAAGGCTCCGCGTAAAAGCGCGAAAAATACGCGAGGGAAGCCTTTCCAGCCGGGTAACGCCGGGAAGCCGAAGGGAACCCGCAACAAGACCACGCTGGCCCTGGAGGCCCTCTTAGACGGGGAGGCAGAGGCTATCACGCGCAAGGCTGTCGAGATGGCTCTGACAGGCGACGGCGCTGCCATGCGTCTGGTGCTGGAACGGCTCCTGCCCCCTCGGAAGGAAAGGCCTGTGATGTTCACCATGCCGAAGCTGGAGAAGGTTGAAGATGCCGTGAAGGCAACGGCTGCACTGGCTGAAGCGGTGGCCAACGGGGAAATCACTCCCGGAGAGGCCGGCGAACTGTCGAAGCTGGTCGAAGGGTTCACGAAGGCAGTTGAGCTTCACGAGATCCAGCAGCGTCTCGACAAGCTGGAAGCAGCGCAGGTGGCAAAATGAGCAGGACATCAATGAAGCGCTTGGAGAGGCTGGAAGCTGCCACGGATCCGAAGGTTCTCGGGTACTGGCACGCCATCTACGCCCGTGACGGCGAGGACTGTGAGGCGCAGCGAACCGGGTTGATTGCTGCCGGTCGCATCAAGGCCGAGGACTTCTGCATGGAGATGCGGGTGGCTGAAACGGATGCGGCTCAGATGCCTGAAACGTTTCCCGCAACGAAGACCCATGAGGAATGGGTGGGCATCCTTGCACAAGAGGAGCACGGCCAGTGAGCCGAACAACTCTCAACCGCTTGGCAAAACTGGAGGCCTTTGTCTCCCATCGTGGTGGCTTGGTGCATGTCATTCCGGCTCACTCTGATGAGGAGTTCCGGGAGAGGCAGGCGGCTTTCATTGACAGGGCTAGCGCGAATGCCTCGGACACCTTCATGCGTGTTCATGGGCACGGCGTGGATGAGCCCTTCGCCACAGGCAAGACAATGACGGATCTGCTGGCCCATATCGCCATGATCGGGCGCCGGGTCCATGACCATGGAAGGAATGCGCAATGAACCGCAGCATCATCAAGCGGCTTGAGGTCCTGGAGGAAATGGCTCCGAAGGATACGGGCAAGTGGCACACCATTATGGTGGCCAGTGATGAGGCGGAAGAGCAGGAGAGTGCCGCCCTGAAGGCGTCCCCGAAGTGGACCGAAGGCGACAACCTGTTCGTCATCCGCCTCGTGGCTGCTCACCGGGGCGATGAAGAGGTCGCTTCGCCGTGAATAAAGCGAAATTAACCCGCCTTCGTAGGCTTGCGGCTAGTTTGTCTTGAAACTCGCTGGCGTGACGAGCGAGCGGAAGGGTGGCTCATCCTGCGGCGTGGACACAGCGACGGCGGGGGAGCCAAACTTCGTGAGAATGGGTGATGCGATGATGCCCGCGACGAGGGCGAATGCTGCAATGGTGAGCCCTACCCGTCCATAGGCAGCCAGCAGATCCTTACGTGTCATGCGAAGCTCTTGGGTTGTTGAGGCTGTCAGGAGCCTAGCTGTTCCCAAGGGATTAGCAAGAGCCCGGCTCCGGATGGAGTTGCCCGTAACCCGCCGTAAGGTTCTCCCCCCATTACTACGGGTTTTAGAAACGAGTGCGCGTGGCTTTGAATCGCTTGCTCAGAGTGCGAGGGAAGGCGCCCGGGACATCCTAGACATCTGATTCAAACATCAACGGACTCGTTGCGAAGCCTAGGATAAACATTTCAGGTAGACCACCTCACCCGTTCTCTTGTGGCGACTGAAGGGCGGGTGCGATTGGACTGCCGCGGAGAACCTCCGGCCGCTGCTCACTGGTAGTCATGATAGGCACCGCGAGACCCTGAAGCAGAGGCATTGCGACGATGCCAGCAATGAGTGCAAGCACCACAATAATGAGTTCAACCCGCCCGTAGGCCGCCCTTTTGGTATGAAAAGYGAGGGTGCTTCCCGGGGGGTGGGGACGATCGATGCCCAATTGACCTTGGGCTGAGCGGCGTTCTCGTTCACTGCGACTAGCTGCCTGAGCCTCAGGTGAGCCAAAGGCAATGGCCCGTCTGAGAATGCCCTGTGTGTACAGGCGGAAATCACGATCCTCATGCGTCAGTCTCCCTATGAGGTTTTCGTGAATGTACGCTCCTGACCCGATTCAATCTCTTGCCCGAAGGGGGTAGCTCCGACGCTCCAAGGGGTGCAGTTCCCAGGCTGTTGCTCTTAGGCGACCTGGAACGCTCTGCGGGCTCGTTCCCGGATTTCGTCCAGTTCGTCTTGCAGGGCGTTAATCTGGCCTTCCAATTCCTCAAGGGACAAGCATTTAGCGGTGACGAACACCCGCCCACTTGGGTCGAATGTTGCCTTCTGTAGAGCAATCCTGGCACAGGCGGGGTCGTCTGATGTGCCAAGACTGATGTCCAACTCAAAGGCGCCGAAGATGTGCATGGACGGGTCTCCTATCGTCGGAGGTAGGATTATAGGGCGCAACTGCATCCATGCTGAGGGCTGAGAGGGGATTTCTAGCGTCGGGGAACCGGTGCCCGTGTGAGCGATTCCTGTAAGACAGCTTTCATGGAGCGCGAAATGGTTGGTAGTCCAGATCCACGGGATCCGAAGCCAGACGATCCTATATTGCCGGGCTCAACTCCCTTACCTGAGCTTCCAGAGCTTGATCCCGTTCCGGAAGACGGCACCCCATCTGACCACGGGGATCCTGAGCCCGATGACGTGCCCTACGTGCCGCCTCCAGGAACTCAGTAAGAGGGATTGCTTGCTATGTCTGACATCCCGTATCCAGATACACCGCAGCCGGACATTCCTGTTCTTCCGGAGCCTGACATCCCGACGCCAGTCCCGGAGGTGGAGCCTGACCTGCCGCCTGAGCCCTCCGAACCGCCAGGAGATGACGTTCCCAAGGTCGGCTAGCGTCATCTCATCCCCGCCCGCGTCAGCGGATGGCGGGGTGTGGTGGAGCGGACCGAAACAGTCAGGACAGAACCTAAGGATCAGCATCCGGAGCAGATCCCCCGTGTGATGTTTTTCGTCTTCTGATCCCAGACGCGTTGCCTTGCCTCGTCCCTTTCGCGGGCTGCTTTAACGAGAGCATCCGTTTCCTCGGCTGTGTCGACCTTAGATGTCGATGCAGTCGGTGTCTGCCGCGGGGGCTTTCTCTCCTCTTTGGCGTGAGTTACCTGAGGCACAGCCAACAAGCCAAGGGTGATGGCAATTGTCAAAGCGCGCATGAATGAACACCTCGTGGAGCTCAGATGCTGCCCCATTCACCAGATAGGGCGAGAACTATAAATAACCCGCTAGGGACACCATCCCCGTCAGTGCCGGCCAGATGTAATGAAGCTGGGTGAATTAATTCGTCCGGTACTTCTCGCTTGAACGAAGGTCGAGTATCTCGCTGTTGAGACGATCCCGGTCGATTTCGTCCATATCCTCGATGGCGCCAGCTGTTGCTCGGGTAATTGCCTCCATCTCGTCCCTAACGAGCTCATAGGGAGGTTTCAGGCCACGGATAGAATACTCAGCTTCGATGTCCATTCTTCGAGGCTCATTGGCCGCATCACGCATTCCATGGGCCGCATTCAGGCACTGGCAAAGGAACTGGAGGAAAGCCTTGGCATCTCACTGCCGGAGTTCACGCCGCATCCGCGCCCGGATCTGACTCGGCCTGACGTCTCCGCTTAATCTCTTCCTCCGGTGGATCGCTGCTGGCTTGAACGTCAAAAGGATCAGGACCGCGCGGGATGGCATGTGGAGCGCTGTACAGGTACAACGCGTGACGAGACGGTCTTAGAGGCTAAGAACTTGCTTTTGGATTTGGTTTTTCGAAAATAAGGATGTTGCCGAACGCAGGACCAGGATGTCGAACGCTTGTAAACCACCAGTAATTCCATGCGTATACAAGCCGCTGCACCGAACGCCATGGAATGACTACATGAATCTCCGTGAATTGCCCTGCCTCCCGGGCAATCAACGTTGCGCCGAGATGGTTGAGGTGCTGCGTAAGCCATTTCATATTCGTCTGCCGTATAAACAGACCACCGCCCGTTCTGCTCTCCCACTCCTCCCTCCCTCGTTGGCTCCAGTGGCTCTGTCTACTCGGCAGCCTGAGTAAGCGCCTTACCAGTGGACCACTCCACTTGTAGATTTGGGCATGAATGGAGTGCAGGTTGTTTTCGCTCATCGCCAACCTGCCGCCAGGACGAAGGACTCGGAGCAGTTCGGCAAGCGCATGTTCGGGTTCGGGAATATGCATTAGCACCCCCCAGCAGTTGACGAAGTCAAAGCTGTTGTCGGGGTATGGAAGTGCGAGCAGGTCTGCGCGCAGGAGTTCGATGCGGTCGCTCAGTCCTTCTTGGTCAATTCGCTTTCGCGCTTCGTCAAGAGTTACCTCGGAAATGTCTACGCCAGTAACTTGCAATCCAAGACGAGCGAGACGAACGGCGTGGAAACCATAACCGCAACCAGCGTCAAGTATAGTTGTTGCGGGACGTGCTTCGAGTAGTTCAACAACCCTACGGAATGCCGTGTCATAGAATAAGTCTAGATCTCGGTTGAGATGCCGTCTTGCCCATTCTTCATGAATTATCTTTTCTGCAAGAGACTTCTGCGTCAACCTTGCCCTTTCTTCGGGGCTCATTACCTTACTCTCCGCTTTCGATCGGGCCTCATGACTATGTGCTCGATCTCAGCTTCGACATGCGGAGGGATTGGCACCTGATCACCCATGTCTAATACTGTCTTGAACGGGTCTATTTCTGTACATCAATGACGGAGTAAGCCGCTTATAATGCTCGGCTATTGCGGAGTGTGTAGTTGGCGCATGTCGATTGTGTTGTGGGAGATGACTACAACACTCTCATAGAGCCCCAACGCCAGAACCTCGTTCGGCTCTACCGCGGGCGGGGTTTCTTTGTGCCGCCGTTGACATGCTCCTCAAGCACAGGTGAGGGACGAAACGTGATGGATTTGCGCGGCGCAATCGGGGCCTCTGCACCAGTCTTTGGGTTCCGGCCGATCCGAGCCATTTTGTCCCGGACCGTGAAGACACCAAAGCCCGAGAGCTTCACCATCTCGCTGGTGGCGAGAGTGCTGCAGATCCCCTCGATCACCTGTTCAACCAGATCCGCTGCCTTGGCACGGGTGAGACCAGCGCACTTGTACACAGCCTCGTTCAGATCAACTCTGGTGATGGTCTTGCCAGTCATCAACGCGCCCCAGCAAAGAGAAGCGCCCCGCGTGATGCAAAGGCGCTTGAGTTCCAGAGGAGGAAGACGAAGCCCCAGCCCTCCACTCGTAGACCAGATCATAATGGCTGACTTCCTTTGCTCTGGCTGTTTCCGAAAAGACACAGGCGCACGCCCCTCATTGACAGAGGCGTCCTCATCGAACGAGAAGCAATTGCCGGCTAGCCAAGTCGCCCCATAAGAGGGCCTATCGCGAGTGCATGTGAAGGCCGATGAAAACTGCATCAGAATACAGACAGCACGCCCACGAGTGCAGGGTGCTTGCCAAGCAGGTGCCTGAGGGAGGGCAGCGCAACCAGCTTCTCGAGATGGCCAAGACTTGGGACAATCTGGCCAAGGAGCGGGAAAGGCTCGTCCGTAACCACCCCGAACTCGACACGTCAAAAAGTACGACCGTTAAGCCTTCAATGGCCAGCTATAAGGCGGGTCAGTAGCGCAAGAACCACATCACCCAGATCCTGATATCTGAAGGCCTCGCCCTCCCCTGGAAGGATGGCCGGTGTTGCTCTTGCGGCGCGAGCAAGCCATAGGATTTCTTCGTGTCAAACATCAATCATGCGAAGAGCGACCTTGGTCGACAGACCAAGGTCGCGTTTTCTGGAAAGCGTTGTGTTAGATCACAATGAAATTAGCGGCGGTCAGAAGCGCCTTGTTGTCGATCTCGGCGAACTTCACCGCAGCAGCCGAACCCGAACCGTCCTTGTCGTAATACAAGGCCCCCGTACTCTCGGTGTAAACGATGTAGTCGTTGCTATCCAAAGCCTTGTCGCCAACCCGGAAGTTCGACGAGCGCAGGCTTCCTTCAGAGAGATTGCTGAAGATCATATCGCTGAGCCGAATGGTGTCACCATCGACGTTGAAGTCCATAATCGTGTCGACGTTGGTGGTGGCGTTTAGGGCCGTGTCGAAGGTGAAGGCATCATTGCCGGAGCCCCCGATGAGGATGTCGTTGCCTGCCCTACTGTAGAGGCGGTCGCCTCCGGCCAGACCATCGATGACATTAGCGCCAAATGTGCCGCTAAGCGTATTGCCGGAAGAGGTGCCGTACTTGGTCGGCGTAGAGCTAGGATTGTCCGCGAGAGTGTCGATAGCATCGCGCATTTCAGGGGCACGGAGCATACCACCTGACGTATGGCCTACACCGTCGGCGATTACGAGTTCCCAGTTGAACTCCCAGCCTTTGGATGCGGCCAGCTGCTTGGCCTTACTGAAGGTGTTCAAGCCGCGCTCCAGACGGTCATCGCCTTGGCGCATTGCCGACGAACCTGTCGAAAGGTCGGCCGCGTTGGGATCGTTGTCCTCGGACCCGAGGTAGATCGTCACTGGATCGGCGAGGTAGTCCTTGAGCATCGCCTCTCCTTGAGCGGCCGAAAACCCACCAAAGCCATAGGCCGCCTTTTCGGTCATGCTTGCTAGAACATGTGTCGAAGGATTGGCAACAATGATGTTGTCAAAGAGGCTGTCGTCCGGAGCATACGCTGCCACGCGACTTACCCACTGACCGCCACCCGAGTGTCCAAACAGGACGACTGGATCATTGGCATCAAGTCCAGCTTGAGCAGTGCCCCACTCCACAAATTTCGTTTCGAGGAAAACAGTCCAACTATCAGGAGAGCTGCTGCTGGTAACACCGCCCATTTGATAGTCCGCACTGGCCAAATGGTCGAGCCGCGGAGAGATAACCGCATACCCCTTTTCATTTGCAATCTGAATGGCCTGATCCCGTGTGGGTTCGCCAGTGCCGCTAGTGCCGTGATGTACAACCAGAAGCCCTTTGCTCTCACCAGCGGGGCGATACGTATAATACCCATCCAGAGAATTGCTGACTCGCATTTGCGATGACGAGCGTGGGGTGATTCACTGATCACCGGGGACGCTGTTGATGGAGGTCAGCATGGCCGGGCTCCCGATCCGTCAGGACGACTCGCCATCAGATCTGCGCTCGCGAGCCGCTCGCGAGAAGGATTGTCGGGCCGCCCTGCGGCTCCTGGCGATCGCCAACGCCCTGGACGGCATGACCCGGGCCG